>NZ_WLUG01000114.1:0-73507 GCF_009706505.1 Providencia sp. wls1922
TCGAACCAAGGACACGGGGATTTTCAATCCCCTGCTCTACCGACTGAGCTATCCGGGCAACGGAGCGTATTAAACCTGATTTAAGAGAGTGAGTCAAGGCGGTTTCTAAAAACTTTTGATTGAATGCGTTTTTTTTCAGCGTTTCAATTAATTTTTAAGCAAATCAATGCAAAAACTCACAAAAGGTGAAAAAAAATGCCAACAACCGTGATGGTTTACTGGCATTTTTATCGCTATTTTAAGGATTTATTAGCGTAGATATTTTTTCTGCGCTTTATTCACTTTAATAAGATAATTACGAGATTCCGCCGCAGGGTGCTTGGTGGAAAGCGTTTCGTAAACTTCCCCCGGCTCGAGATTGTTAATACGCTGAGCCGCTTGTTTCTTATCATTGTGGAATACGCGTAGCACGCTGCCTGCGCCGCCGTTATAAGCCGTAATGACCGCATAGCGACGTGAAGTTGGGTTGCTGATATCGCCTAAATAACTATTTTGTAAGATAGCTAAGTATGCTGTACCCGTATCAATGTTTTGCTCTGGGTCAAACAGATAACTGCGGCTTGGTACCCCAGACTTACCTTGAGAGCGGAACACATCTTTACCGGCCGTGTTTGGCATAATTTGCATCAAGCCTAGCGCATCAGAACGGCTAACCGCGTATGGGTTGAAGCTCGATTCAATTTGCATAATAGCCAGAATTAATGATTCATCCACGCCGTATTTTGCGGAGGATTTCTTAATATAAGGCAGATATTTATGGGCGCGTTTATCTAAGTGGTTTGGTACTAATTGCATGGTCACCGACCAAACAATATTCATACCAGACTGTCTGCGCTGCATTTTATTGCTGATCAGATAATCTGCAAATTTAGTGGCTCGCCACTCCCAGCGGATCGGTTCCCCTGTATTATCCATCACCTGACCAAACAGGAACGGCTCTTTACTGTAGGGAATGTCGTTTATATCAGAATAGAGATCGATGGAATTCGGATCATCGCTCATCAATAAAGTGGTGACAATGGCTTTTTTCAGGTGTTCTGACGGTTCAACGGCGGAGATGGTCTCAACCGTGATAGTCCCTGCATCAAAGTTAATGTGGCTACGAGTACGATACTCATCAGTATATTTCACATAATCTTTTGGTCCTGCAATGAGGACTTCTTTGATCCCCCATATGTTTTCGATGTTATGAGCAAATTGCCCCATCAAAATATCAAAGCCATTAGTATCTTTGACGTAGTCGGGATTAAAGTCGGATTTCTGATTACTGGAGCAAGAGACAATCAGGGGAATCAACAATGTGAGTGCAAATAATTTTTTCATACGATCCACAATATTAATGCAAGCTAGCTACTTATTTGGTCGTTTACTCTAAAACATTCAAGTTGCAGGAGGTTAGTAAACCGAGCCATGCAACTTGAGGTTCGATAGGTATAGACCTAAAAACTATTTTTCCGGGGTATAGCCATCAATTTGAATATCGTGACCTTCAAATAAGAATTTCACCATTTCTTGTTCCAGCATTTTGCGATCGTCTGGGTTCATGGTGTTTAATTTCTTTTCATTGATCAGCATGGTCTGTTTTGTCATCCATTGACTCCATGCTTCTTTCGAAATCTCATTAAAAATACGCTTTCCTAATTCACCTGGGTAAAGCTGGAAATCTTGCCCATCAGCGTCACGTTGTAAGAAAGTGCAAAAAATGGTTCTACTCATTTATTTTTTCCTCGAATATCAGGTAGTAAGGCAAGTTGTTTTAGTAAACTTTCAACCGGAGCTGCAAGCCCAACGGTTGCGCCTAGGTGTAAGTTATACCAGAGTCCGTTGCCTTCATCCATGGCAGAGTTAAATGCCTGAATATTAACTTTTACAGGGATAATATCTAAATGGAAATGGCTAAACGTGTGGCGAAAAGCAATTAATTGTTCTGGCGTGTCATGTTGCAGACCAGAACCAGCCAGCCACTGAGCCAGTTGCTCATGGCTCTCAAACTGTGGGAATGCGAATAAGCCGCCCCAAATACCCGAAGGTGGGCGCTGTTCTAACCAGACATTATCTTGATGTTGAAGGATCAAAAACCATGCACTTTTTTCCGGAATTTTCTGCTTAGGTTTTTTCCCCGGATATTCTTGCCAAGAGTGGTTAGCATAAGCAATACAGCCGGTATTGAGTGGGCATAGCTCACATTTGGGTTTACTACGAGTACACACCATCGCCCCAAGATCCATCATGGCTTGGTTAAAATATTCCACTTCCACTTTGGGGGTGACATTGGTGCTGATTTCCCACAGGCGATTTTCTACTTCTTTTTTACCAGGCCAACCCGCGACAGCATAGCAGCGAGCAAGCACGCGTTTTACGTTACCGTCCAAAATTGGGTAATGCTGTTGTTGAGAAAGGGAGAGAATGGCGCCTGCCGTTGAACGTCCCACCCCCGGAAGCGCATTCACTTCCTCAAATGTGGTAGGAAATTGACCATTATATTGGGTGGCAATCACCTGCGCGGCTTTATGCAGATTACGCGCTCGTGCGTAATAGCCGAGTCCTGTCCATAAATGTAGAACTTCATCAAGGGGCGCATTCGCCAGCGCGGTAATATCCGCAAAGCGTTGGGTGAACTTTTCAAAATAGGGAATGACTGTGCTGACTTGGGTCTGCTGCAACATGACTTCAGAGAGCCAAACATGGTAGGAGGATTTTTCCTGCTGCCATGGCAAGGTTTTACGACCATATTTGTGATACCACTTGAGCACTGCACTTGAGAATTGTTGAGCTTCCATTATTTATAATATTTTTATCGCGATTTCAGTCATGGAGAGGATTGCAACATAGACGGTGATAGCTGTAAACCGCTTCTTGTGTAAAGTTATCCAATTATCAACTGCAAGATCCTTGAAGTTTTGCTAAACTCCCTTTCCCACCATACTTAGATATTAATTAATTAGGTATGTTTGGTTTTTTTTATACTCTTGTTGGCACATTATCTAACTGGACAACGAATTTTTTAGAACTTTATTATGATCAATAACGTTATCTCCCCCGAATATAATGAAGAAGGGCGGGTTATGCGCCGTGTCCGTAGTTTTGTCCGCCGTCAAGGGCGTCTGACAAAACGTCAGGAAGAGGCATTAGAAAGCGAATGGGCAGAAATGGGCATCGATTTTGTTAACGAACCCTTTGATTTCGCAAAACTATTTAATAATTCAAATCCAGTCACTCTGGAAATTGGATTTGGAATGGGCACCTCATTAGTGACGATGGCAGCACAAAACCCAGATCAAAACTTTCTGGGTATTGAAGTGCATGCACCGGGCGTTGGGGCTTGTTTGGCATCAGCAAAAGAAGAGAACATCACCAACCTACGCGTGATGTGCCACGATGCCATTGAAGTTTTAGACTTCATGATCCCGAACGGCAGCTTAGCAATGGTTCAGTTATTCTTCCCTGATCCTTGGCATAAAGCGAAACACAATAAACGTCGTATTGTGCAGGTGCCTTTCGCAGAAAAAATTCGCAGTAAATTAATTGATGGTGGTGTATTCCACATGGCGACAGACTGGCAACCTTATGCAGAACATATGCTTGAGGTAATGACCAGCGTGGCTGGGTATGAAAACGTATCCACGTCAGGGGACTACGTTCCTCGTCCAGAATCAAGACCAGAAACAAAGTTTGAAAAGCGCGGCCAGCGGTTAGGGCACGGTGTATGGGATTTAATGTTTAAGAGGGTTTAATCATGGCTAAACAACAACGTAGTCGCCGTTTACGTAAAAAAATGCGTTTGGACGAGTTCCAAGAATTAGGTTTTATTGTTAAGTGGAACTTTAAAGAAGGCACGCCAATCGAAGAAGTGGACAGCGTCGTTGACCAACTGATTGCTGAAGCTATCGAGCCAAACGGCCTAGCATTTGAAGCTAGCGGCTACATGAACTGGGAAGGGATTGTTTGCCTGCAGAAAATTGGTAAATGCACCGAAGAACACCGTCAAATCGTTGAAAACTGGCTAAAATCAAAAGGGATGAACGACGTTGTTGTTTCTGAACTGTTTGATGTTTGGTGGGAATAATAACTAGTTTGATTATTAATAAAGGCATCCAATTGGATGCCTTTGTTTTCTAGAGTAATCCATTCTGGAGCAAAACACTTGAGCACCCAGTTTTCTGACCAATTACTGCATGATATTTTGGAGCAAGTCCGCCCCCTGATAGGTCAAGGGAAGGTGGCTGACTACATACCGGCGCTTGGCGGTATTCCTTCACATCATTTGGGGATTGCGGTTCATACCGCAGAGGGCGATATTTTCACAGCGGGAGATGCGAGAAAACGTTTCTCAGTTCAATCCATTTCTAAGGTTCTGAGTTTAACCTTGGCAATGACGCGCTACGAAGAGCAAGAAATTTGGAGTCGTGTAGGTAAAGAGCCATCAGGGTTGCCGTTCAACTCATTGATTCAGATAGAGATGGAAAAAGGTATTCCTCGTAATCCCTTTATCAATGCTGGCGCGATTGTGATTGCCGACATGCTGCAATCTCGTTTGAGTGCACCAAAACAGCGGATGCTGGAGTTTGTCCGAAAACTTGCTTGCGAACCCGACATTAGCTACGACATCAATGTCGCTCGCTCAGAAATGGAACACGCGAGCCGTAATGCAGCTATCGCGTATTTAATGAAATCTTTTGGCAATTTTGATAATGATGTTTTAACGGTTTTAGAAACTTATTTTCATTATTGTTCTCTAAGTATGAATTGTGTCGAACTGGCTAGGTGTTTTACCTATTTAATGAATCAAGGTGAGTCGCCTTGTTCGATAGACCCAATTATCACGCCGCTACAATCTCGACAAATCAATGCGTTGATGATGACTTGTGGTATGTACGATGGTTCCGGTGAGTTTGCATTTCGTATTGGAATGCCCGGTAAATCAGGCGTCGGTGGCGGTATTGTGTGTGTGGTTCCTAACCAATTTACGGTGGCAGTATGGTCACCGGAATTAGATTCAGCAGGAAACTCTTTGGTGGGTTGTGCTGCCTTAGAGCTTTTATCTAAGCGAATTGGACGTTCTGTTTTCTAATTACCTCTCAATAAATATAGAGGTAATCGACGAGGAGATTTTATGTTACGCCGTACTTTAATTGCGTTTTCATTACTGGCCTGCGCCACTAGCCAAGCGGCGGATTACAACTGCTCGGTAACCCCTAAAGACGATATTTTTATGACGCCTGATAATGTCCAAGTCGTCGGTCGCAGTGGCGATTTAAAAATCACCCCAAATGGTGATGTCACGCTGAATGGCCAAAAAGTTGCACTGACCTCTGAGCAACAGCAGCAAGCACTGCGTTATCAATCGGCTATCCGTCAGGATTTACCGTGGATCAAAAAAGAATCTGAAGAGAAATTAGCGGCATCGCGTAAATCTCTCGATAAAGTGGTGGTTAAAGTGATTGGCAGCGATAGTAATATTCGCAACCGCCTGACTAAGCTTGAAAAAGATTTAAACGGTCAAATTAACCAAATCATTGAAACTCGTTCAAACGGCTACGCTTTCCACCATGAAGGCATCAAGAAAGTGGAAACTTCAGGGCGTGAATTAGTCAATGAAAGCTTAGGTGGGATTTTACAAGACAGTATCAATGAAATGGGGCGAAAACAGTTACTTGCTGGTGGTGATACCAACAAAATGCTGCAAGGCATGTTAGGTAGCCTTGGTGGGTTACAACAAGAAATTGATAGTGAATGGAAAAACCAAGAAAATAGCTTTCAGCAGTTTGGTCAGCAAGTCTGTTCTAAAGTCACTTCATTAGAGCAACAACGCATTAGCTTACTGAATTCAATTAACAGTAAATAATTCAGGTAGTTTGGTGAGTTTTCAACGCTATCATTGGTAATGAAAGGCAGTAATAGGGAAACTGATTACTGCCTTTTACATTAAAAGCCCCATCAAACCATACCGCCATAACTACAAACCATGACGGCATTAACATAAATAAAAACAATACTAAGAATCATTATCATTTAATTGACTTATGAGTAACTCTCCTTAGAATGCAGGTTTGGCTTAACGACTAAATGGGTGTTATTCATATGAAAAAGTTTATTCCAGCGGTACTGGTTTCCATCCTGTCATTCTCCGCGCCTTACGCACTGAGTGCTGAATCTGCTGCATTTACGCCAAACGCAATCACTGCACAAGGTGCTGAAAAAGTCACGGTTAAACACCTTTCCGGTAAAACGGAAGTGGTGAAAAAACCACAAAAAGTGGTTCTGTTTGATTTCGGTATTTATGACTCAATGCAAAAACTGGGGTTAGGGGACAAGGTTGTCGCTCTGCCGATGGGTAATGCACCTGCTTATGTAAAAGCGGGCATCCCTGCGACAGTCAAAAATGCAGGTGGCATGAAAGAGCCAAACTTAGCTGAGATCGCTGCATTGAAACCCGATTTAATCGTGATCACGGGTCGCCAAGGTAAATCTTACGATGCATTATCAAAAATTGCCCCGACACTGAATTTAGGCTCTGACAGCAAAAATTATATTGAGTCAGTGAAAGCCAACATTCGTTTAATTGGCGATTTATACGGTGACCAAAAAGCAGTGGACGAGCAACTGGCTCAATTGGATAAAACCATTGCAGAAGCCCAGAAAAAAGCGGCTGCATCCAATAAAAAAGTGCTGGTTTTACTGCACAATGACGGCAAATTAATCCCAAATAACCAAGCGGTTGTTTACGATGTGGTAAAAGCGCAACGTGCTGAATTACCTGTTCCAGCGGATGCTGATAAATCCAAACGCCGTGTGGTAGATACCAAAACTATCGCACAAGCGAACCCTGATGTGATTTTGATTGTGGATCGCAGTGAAGCGATTGGCGCAGGTAAATTGGAAAAAACGGTATTTGAAGACCAAAACATCCAAGAAACCAAAGCATATAAAGATGGCAAAATTACCTATTTGCAATCTGACCTGTGGTATCTCTCCGGTGGCGGTTTAGTCAGCCTCACTGAGCAAATCGATGCAGTCACCAAGGCACTGTAATCGATAGATTATTATTTTCGTTTATTACCTTTAGTAAAAGAAAAAGCCAGCGCAAGCTGGCTTTTTTATGGAGAAATAGAAATTATTCTTCCCCTAAAAACAGCTCTAAAAGGGAGTTTAAGAATAATTTTCCATGTTCGGTAATTTGCCATTCATCAGCGGTTTCTGAGATATAGCCTTTGGCTAAGGCTTCATCGATAGCAGGGCGAACCACAGACTCTGCCAGACCGGTATATTCAGTAAATTCACGGCGAGGCATCGCTTCAAGTAACCGGAAACGGTTCATAAAATACTCGAATGGGCGGTCTTCGTTCTCGACATTATATTGATTATCAAGATAACGACCTTCCATATAACCCCGCGGGTGCTTGGTTTTGACAGTACGTAAAATCTGCCCATCAGTTGAGGTTATTTTGCCATGTGCGCCACAGCCGATACCGAGGTAATCCCCAAACCGCCAATAGTTAAGGTTATGTTCGCACTGATAATCTGCTTTGGCATAGGCGGAAGTCTCATATTGCTGATAACCCGCCGCTGTCAGTAATTTATGCCCTTCGGTGTAGATATCCCATAGGGTATCGTCATCCGGTAAACGCGGCGGGCGAGAACCAAACTGTGTGTTCGGCTCAATGGTTAGCTGGTACCAAGAAAGATGCGGCGGAGCGAGTTCAATAGCTTGACGTAAATCCGATAGCCCTTCGTCGCGAGTTTGTGACGGTAAGCCGTGCATTAAATCCAAATTAAAGCTGCGTAGATTTAAGTTGGTGGCGAGCAGAGCCGCACGCTTGGCTTCGTTGGGACCATGAATACGCCCCAACATGATCAGTTTATCATCGCCAAAACTTTGTACGCCGATAGAAATGCGGTTGATCCCCGCAGCTTGGTAGCCTGCAAAGCGGTCAGCTTCCACGGTGCCGGGGTTGGCTTCCATGGTGACTTCCGCTTCAGGGTCTAAATTCACCCGCTGACGAACGCCATCCATCAACATCTGCATGGATTCAGCGGTTAATAAACTCGGAGTACCGCCGCCAATAAAGATGGTTTTGACAGGACGGACGCCAATCAGCGCCACGTCCTTATCAAGATCGCTAAGTAAATGTTCAACATACTCAGTTTGAGGGATTTCCCCCTTAAGAGTATGTGAGTTGAAATCACAATACGGACACTTTTGTACACACCAAGGAATGTGGATATACAGGCTTAATGGAGGAAGCTTAAGCATTTTTCAGGGCATCCAACATCATCGCAAGGGCTTTACCGCGGTGTGATACCGCCTGTTTTTCAGCTTTAGTCAATTCTGCAGACGTGCAGCCTAATTCTGGCACGTAGAAAATTGGGTCATAGCCAAAGCCACCTTGCCCCTTCGCTTCACGGGTTAATACTCCGTGCCAGCGACCATGAAACACTAACGGTGTCGGGTCTTCGGCATGACGCAGATAGACTAACACGCAGTTAAATTGCGCTTGGCGCTGCTCATCCGGCACATCTTTCATGGCATCGAGAAGCTTATCGAGGTTTTGTTGGTCAGTCGCATCTTCCCCCGCATAACGCGCAGAGTAAATCCCCGGCGCGCCGCCTAATGCATCAACAGAAATACCAGAATCATCAGCGATGGCGGGTAAGCCTGTTTGTGCCGCAGCATGGCGAGCTTTTAAAATTGCGTTCTCGATAAAGGTTAATCCGGTTTCTTCCGCGGACTCAACTCCAAGGCTGGTTTGAGCGACAATATCCATGCCAAACTCGCGAAGTAAATCCGCTAATTCATTAACTTTGCCCGGGTTACCAGTGGCTAATACAACTTTTTGCATTGTTTCTCTCTTCCCTTACATAATGCCGACGGAGAACAGCATGGCGGTTAACGCAGGGTCAATCATTAAAGAGATATCAACGCGTAAGTAGTTCAGGGCGATCAAAATAAACATCACAATCATCGCAGAGAAATCTAACCCGCCCATGGCTGGGATAATGCGACGAATCGGTGCCATTAACGGTTCAGTTAATTGGAACAGTAAATAATCGACAGGATTACGACCTTGGCTGACCCAACTTAAAATGGCGCGAATTAAAATCATCCAGAAAATCAATTTACCGATATAAGTCAGTAAGAGAATTAATCCCATTGGCAGTAAGGTTAGACCGATGGCCGGCAGCATATTGGTTGCCCACATGCCAAAGATAATGTCAGCAATTGCTAGTACAAACGCCACCAGCAGGGTTGCAGTATCAATGGAGCCAACAGATGGAATTAGGCGGCGTAAAGGCCCCACGATAGGTTGAGTGGCTTTAACTACAAACTGCGAGAATGGGTTATAGAAATCGGCGCGAACGCACTGCATCCATACTCTGAGCAGAAGCACAAAGATGTACAGTTGAATCAGGGTGGTAACAACAAAAACGATAGTCTGCATGGCTTATCCCAAAAAAATAAATTAAAAAAGTTTTTCCATTTCTTCCGCACGGTCAATCGCGCTTTGCATAGCGTTGGCGACGGTTTGCGGTAGATGACCTTGGTAAAATTGCTCTAAAGCCATTGCGGTGGTACCGCCTTTAGAGGTGACTTGCTCACGCAAGGTTGAAAATGGGGTATCTCCCTGTGATTTCGCTAATGCCACGGAGCCTTCAATGGCATTAAGAACCAGCTCGCGAGCTTGTTTTTCATCATAACCAAGCTGCTCGGCTTTTTGCTGCATGGATTCCATAAACAAGAAAAAGTAAGCGGGGGAGCTACCGGTTAACGCAATGATATTGTTGATTTCGCTCTCTTTGGTGCACCAGGTTGTTGAACCGACGCTTTCCATCAATTGCTGAGTAAATTGCTTATCATCTTCAGAAACATTCGATTGAGCAAACAAGCCACTAACGCCTTTGCCTACCAATGATGGGGTATTTGGCATAATGCGCACTAAACGCAGTGAATGGGCGAAATAGTCATTATAACGAGCAGCAGGAATACCCGCTGCGATGGTTAAAATCAGCTTGTTTTCTAAGTTTGTGAGTTTCTGTAATGGCTCACAAACCTCTTTCATCATTTGCGGTTTGACGGCAAGCACAATCACGTCTGCTTGTTGGGCGGCAGTGAAATTATCATTAGTGCTAATGATGCCGTAATCTTGCGCCATTTTATCACGGCGTACAGGGGTTGGTGAACAGACGGTGATCATCGATGCAGGATAGCCATGAGCCACAAGACCCGCAATAATGGCATTCGCCATATTTCCCGCGCCAATAAAGGCAATTTTGCGATGTTGCATGTTGTTCTCCTAAAGATTAATTATGGTACTGACGGGCGCCAAAAATTGCAGTGCCGATGCGGACAAGGGTCGACCCGCAGTGGATTGCGGCGCGCATATCGTCGGTCATTCCCATGGATAAGGTATCCACAGTCGGATAGTTAGCTTTCAACTGCTCGAATGCCTGTTCCATTTGGCGAAACGCTGCGCATTGGCGCTCATAATCGGTTTCTGGGGCTGGAATGGTCATTAACCCACGTAACACTAAATTGGGTAATTGGGCGACTTGAGCCGCAAGCTCATTTACTTCCTCAAGGGTTATTCCAGACTTGCTGTTTTCATCGCTAATATTAATTTGGATCAGCACATTCAGCGGCGCTTTATCTTGAGGGCGCTGCTCATTTATACGTTGAGCGATTTTGACGCGATCTAAAGTATGGAACCAATCAAAATGTTCTGCCACTAAGCGACTTTTATTGGACTGTAGTGGGCCAATAAAGTGCCAAACTAAGTCGGTTCTTTCTGCAAAGTGCTGGATTTTCTCCACGCCTTCTTGCACATAGTTTTCACCAAATTGGCGCTGACCCGCCTCAATGGCTTCCAGAATGGCTTCACAAGGTTTGGTTTTACTCACAGCTAACAGGGTAATATCTTGAGGGGAGCGGTGACACTCGGTTGCAGCAAGATGAATACGCTCAGTGACATCAGATAGGTTTTTTTGAATGGTCATGTTATTCAATACCGTTTTTCAGTTGCTTTCGGTGAATAGTGAGAATTAACCCTAGTGTAAAACATATTAAGGGCGAACGGCACCTTTGCAGCAACTGAATGGGGAAAATAAACGTAAAGATGTGCCTTTTAGTAATTTTGTTCAAACCAACTTTCTAAAATCACCACCGCAGAGGCAGAATCCACTTTGCCTTTACTTAGTGCGCGATAGCCACCTTGCTCAAACAGTCCCGATTTCGCTTCTACGGTAGACAACCTTTCATCATGTAGCTGAACCTGCACACCAAAGCGCCCGTGAATGCGATTGGCAAAATTACGTGCTTGGCTAGTAACGAGCTGCTCAGTGCCATCCATATTTAAAGGAAGACCAACGATCACAAGCTGCGGTTGCCACTCTTTGAGCAATTTTTCAATTTGTGACCAGTCGGGTCTGCCATCGCTGGCTTTTAATGAGGCTAACGCGCGAGCGGTACCGGTGATCTCTTGACCGACAGCGACACCAATACTTTTCGTTCCAAAATCAAACGCTAATAAAGTTCTTGCTGACATTAAGCATGCCCCGCTTGCATGGAGATATTATGAATGTCGATGCCTAAAAGGTTACCTGCGGCTTTCCAACGTTCGTTTAACGGCGTATCAAAAATCAGTTTAGGATCCGCTTTAACAGTCAACCAGCTATTTTCCATGATTTCATTTTCTAATTGCCCAGGTTCCCAACTTGAATAACCGAGCGTCACTAAAGAATTCATGGGATGCTGTTCACTGCCTAATGTTTCTAAAATATCTTTAGAGGTTGTTACCATAACATGGTCATTGAGGCGTAAACTTGCCGCATAGCCTGCAACAGGGGTATGGATAATAAACCCGTGCTCTTCAGAAACAGGTCCGCCCGCAATTACCATTTTTTCAAGGTTTCGCGTGTTGGTGTTGTCAGACACGTCAATTTCCAGCTTTTTCAGCATGGTTGCGACAGAAAAATCTTCAATAGGCTTGTTGATCACGAGGCCCATTGCGCCATTTTCATTATGTTCGCAGATATACACCACGGAATGGTCGAAATAAGGATCCGTCAGTGAAGGCATGGCAATTAAAAAATGATTCTGTAAATTCATAAATGGCAAGCTCAGGGGTTATGTTCCTATTCGTTATGATAAAGATAGCTTGTTACTGTGATGGCAAATAACACCAAAGGCAACCTCGAAAGGCTGCCTTTTAAATAATGTGTTTTTATTTACACACGATCCTTCATAAAAATTATTTTTTCAGGCGGCGCTCAATCGCATCCATCAACATACCGGTGATGGAGATATCAAATGCAGCTTCAATTTCACGGGCGCAGGTTGGGCTCGTGACGTTAATTTCAGTCAAGCGATCACCGATAATATCCAGACCCACGAAAATCAGACCTTTTTCTTTTAAGGTCGGTGCGACAGCGCGAGCAATCGCCCAGTCACTTTCTGTTAATGGACGGGCTTCACCACGGCCACCCGCTGCGAGGTTTCCACGGGTTTCCCCTTGTGCTGGAATACGCGCGAGGCAATATGGCACAGGTTCACCGTCAACCACCAGCACACGTTTGTCACCCTCTTTAATGGCAGGTAAGAAGTTTTGCGCCATGCAATAACGGGAATTGTGCTCCGTTAACGTTTCGATGATAACGCCAACGTTCGGGTCTTCTTTCTTCAAACGGAAAATAGACGCGCCGCCCATACCGTCCAGCGGTTTAAAAATCACGTCGCCGTGTTTTTTATGGAATTCACGCAGTTTTTCAGAGCTACGAGTGACTAAGGTATCTGGCGTTAACTCAGGGAACCATGCCGTAAACAGCTTCTCGTTACAGTCACGTAGGCTTTGTGGCTTGTTGACAATCAAGCTGCCCGCTTGCTCTGCGCGCTCAAGAATGTAAGTCGCGTAAATATATTCAGTATCAAATGGCGGATCTTTTCGCATTAAAATGGCATCAAGGTCGCTCAGGGCGATATCTTGTTCTGAATGGAACTCATACCATTTGGTTGGGTTCTCTTCTACCGTCACGATCTTTGTGGTCGCACGGGCTTCACCTTGGTGCAGGTACAGGTCGTTCATCTCCATATAATGGATTTCATAACCGCGGCGTGCAGCTTCCAGCATCATTGCAAAACTGGTGTCTTTCTTGATTTTAATGGATGAAATAGGATCCATTACTATGCCGAGCTTGATCATTTTATCTCCTTAACCCAAGTCACCTAAACGCACTTGTAATGCCGTTATAGCGGTTAGCGCGGTCGTTTCAGTTCGTAATACTCGTGGCCCTAACAGGATATCAGTAAATTGATAATTGGCTGTCATGGCAATTTCGTCAGCAGATAAGCCACCTTCTGGACCTATCAGTAATCTTACGTGCTTTAAATCAGTGGGGAGCGTGTTGATGCTCTCACTTGCCCGAGGGTGTAAATTAATTTTAAACGCGCCGTCATTTTCCGCACACCACGCTTCAAGGGATTGAACGGGGCGAATTTCAGGAATGCGGTTGCGACCACTTTGCTCACAGGCAGCAATGGCAATTTTTTGCCACTGCTGTAATTTTTTCTCTAAACGCTCGCCATCAAGGCGTACGCCACAACGTTCTGAAAGCAGTGGTGTGATTGTGTTAACGCCAAGTTCAACGGATTTTTGAATGGTAAATTCCATTTTTTCACCGCGGGACATCACTTGCCCAAGGTGGATATCTAATGGGGATTCACGGTCATCCAATGTGCTGTCTTGGATAGTGACAAACACATTTTTTTTCGTTGCTTCTGTAATTTCAGCGCGGAATATATGGTTGCTTCCATCAAATAATTCTAGCTGTTGTCCGGCTGTCATGCGAAGAACTCGACCCACATGGTTGGCTGCATCATCACAAAGCGAAATGGTAGTGTTAATTTGGAGTGGCTCTGGGTGATAAATGCGTGGAACGCGCATGATTTTTCCTTAGTCCAATAATTAAGATAACTGATGCAGGATATGGGGGCAGAATCTCGAAAAACAAGAGGACGGACTGAGTTTATAACTAAAAAGAGGGATTTTTTAGCTCGTCTGTGCCTTGCATTTCACACTCTCATATCCACGCTAAATTTGTCGATAAAACCGACCCAAAACCACGAAATTATAGTGTTGGTTTCTGCATTCATCGCCGTATAGTAAGCCCTGTCTTTGTCTAGTAAACCCATCTTTAGCGCTCATGGAAAAGGAGAACACCATGATTGATGCCGTAAATGGATTTTTAATACCTATGTCGTTAGTCACATTATTGTCCCTCTTGTCAGCGTGGCTGACAACTCGGTTACTAAGGGAAATTCCCGCCCGTTATTTTGATTTACCGGGTATTAGCATTTACGTCAATTGGGTATGGATAGGTTATTGGATATTGGGCGCGGGGATTGTGCTCCTTGGTTATCCACCTTCGGCTCTCGCTTTATTATTTCTGTTTTTCAACTTGGTTATTCCACTAGGTTTAATCGACTTAAAAACAGGTTATTTGCCAGATGTCCTCAATTATCCGTTATTAGTTTTTGGTCTGTTGTTTCAATGGGGAATGCCAGCGGGAAATTTGTTATCCGCTATTTATGCGCTGCTCTTCAGTTACATTGGGTTAGTGGCTATTACGACGTTAGTAGAGAAAATTCGTCGGCGACCGCAAATGGGGAGAGGGGATTTTAAGTTAATTACCGCGTGTGCGACGTGGCTCGGTCTATTCTATCTTCCCTATTTTCTGGGGCTTGCGGCGAGCTTAGGTTTACTGCATTTTCTTTGGCGCGCATGGCGAGAAAAAAAGGAACGGCGAGGCAAACAGAAATTCGTGCGGAGCATTCCGTTTGGTCCCGCCATTATTGGTAGTGCCAGTTTTTGGCTGTTGCTTAGCTGGCATCCTAATTAGCAGCTTTCACCAGTGAGTCTAAAAATTGTTGCCATTTTTCTGGCTCGCCAAGGTAGTTTTGCAGCGGTACGCGCAGCCATTTGCCTTGCTGTTCGATCAGTAGCGTTGGGAAGCCAGAAGCGCCAGATTGCCCAAGTAATTGCTTACTTTGTGCAATATGAGCGTCGGTTTCCGTTTGTGCACATTGGGCATAATCTTTTTGGAACTGGTCAATGTTTAAACCAATTTCTTGCGCCACTTCAGACAAGATTTCGGGCTGTTTAATCTGGCGCCCTGAAACGTAGTGAGCTTTCTGTAACGCTTTAAGCATTTCAACGCCTTTGCCCTGTTTTGTTGCCGCTAAAATGGCGGTTTGTGGTGGCGCAGAGTCCATTACTACATTGGATTGGTGCAGCATGGCTATGTAGTCATCACCAAAAACTTGCCCCGTCATTGCTGCAATGCGTTTATCTGATTGCAAAATATATTGACGGAATTGGTCATCAAGGTGTAGGCGTGCACTACCCGCAAGCATTCCGCCACCGTGCAATTCTAGGTGAATATTTGGGTGATTAGCAGCAATGGCAATTAACGGCGCAGCGGCATAACACCAGCCACAGTAAGGGTCATAAATATAATGTAGGGTAATTGTGTTCATGGTTTTTATTCTCTCTAATTCTTTGTTTTATCATTCTATTCGAATAGCTGAAAAGCTGGTCGTTAAAAAAACAAGCTAACGGAAAATAGCGGGTTAATCGTCGCTATCTCCGTTATTGACAGTCTTTATTTTCTATTGTCAGCGGCTTATTGTGGCCACTGCATTTCGCCTTTTACCAC
Organism: Providencia sp. wls1922; assembly: GCF_009706505.1. Lineage (NCBI taxonomy): Bacteria > Pseudomonadati > Pseudomonadota > Gammaproteobacteria > Enterobacterales > Morganellaceae > Providencia > Providencia sp. wls1922. The sequence continues at coordinate 15,706 of NZ_WLUG01000114.1, forward strand.
TTTAGCGCCTAATTCTAAGCTGGATTTATCATCCAAGTTTGGGTAGAGAGTTTCCATTTTCTTGATAAGTTCTGCGGAATCTTTACTTTGGCTGTTAGCTTTTTCAAAGTCCGTTAAATATTTTTGGGTAAAGGTCACACACGCCAGATCCATTTTGGATTTACCTGTAAAGTGTCCCGGAACAACCACACTTGGTTTTAGCGCTTTGATACTTTCTAGCGTTTGTTGCCAATCTTGGCGCGATTGCTTGGTTTGAGTGTCGGCAACCCAAACGTGGATATTGTCAGAAACAACGACACCCCCGACAACCGCTTTGAGTGAAGGCACCCAAACGTAGCTTCTGTCTGGTGATGCGCCATCTAACCCTTTAATTTCTAACGTTTCACCATCCACAGTGAAGTGATTGGTTTTGATAACTTCAGGCACCACAACTTTGCTTGGTGCTTCATTTTTTAAGACGCCGCCCCAGTAAGCCAGTTTGCCATCTTTAGTGGCGTTAATCGCATCAACGGTTTGTTGAGTCGCAACCACTTTGGCGTCAGGGAAGGCTTTAGTCAGCGTTTCTAAACCAAAATAGTAGTCTGGGTCAGAGTGGCTGATATAAATGGTAGTCAGCTTTTTATCCAGCTTTTTGATTTTATCGACCAACTGCTGAGCATCATTATTTTGGAATTGTGCATCAATTAAAACCACTTCTTTATCGCCGCTGATAATTTCAGAGGAGACCGGGAACACGCTGTTATTGCCCGGGTTATAAACATCTAAAGTTAAGTTAGCAGCCTGAGCAAAATGTGTGGCAGTAGCAAAGGCGGTTGCAGTTAATACAGTCGATAGTTTCATTTTCTTATCCTAATGTTAAGTCGTGTTGTGTGCCTGATTTGGCTTGGTGTGTATATTAAATTGCAATTAAGGTAAGAAAAACGCCATAATTAGGTCATCTTTGTTGCATAAATCGGTCAAATAATATGGATAGACTCAAAGCGGTGCAGGTGTTTATTACTATTGTAGAACAAGGTAGCCTCAGCGGTGCGGCAGATAAATTGGACATGTCCCGTGCAATGGTGACGCGCTATTTGGCTGAAATGGAACAGTGGGCAGGGGTGCGCTTGCTTAACCGTACCACGCGGCGCTTAAGTTTAACGTCAGCGGGGGAAGGGGTTTATCAACAATCATTGCAGCTAAATGCTATCTCTTTAAGCGTTCCGGTAGAGCAAAAGCACGATACGAAAGAGTTAGCGGGTTTGGTGCGGATTAGCTGCTCCCAATCCATCGCTCAAAGTGCGTTGTCTCTAGCCATTTCTGAGTTTTTGCAGATGTATCCCAATATGATGATTGATATGCAGATCTCGAATAAATCGGTGAATTTAATCGAGGAGCGTATCGATCTGGCTATCCGTATCACCAATCAGTTAGAACCGAATTTAATTGCCAAGCCGTTATCGACCTGCCATTCCGTAATTTGTGCTTCGCCGAAGTTTCTACAAGGTAAAAATTTACCCACCAAACCCGAAGATTTGGCTCTGATGGAGTGCCTCACTTACAGCTTTTTTGGACGTAGCCTGTGGAGTTTTGAAAAAGCGGGTGAAACCTCGACGGTATTAGTCGATGGACGTTTAAGTGCCAATGAATCCGCATTTTTAATGGAAGCGACATTAAATGGCGCGGGTATAGCGATGCAACCTTACTATTCCGTGGCGAGCTATTTGCAATCGGGGGCGTTGGTTCAGTTGTTACCGGATTATACACCGATGCCCCTTGGTATTTACGGGGTCTATACCAGTCGGCAGCATATGCCAACGCCATTACGTGCCGTGATCGACTTCCTTGCCAATTGGTTTAAAACCTCACCTCACTGGCTCTCATTGATGTCGCAGCGCTAAGGTGAGGTCATGCTCTATTTGTGTAAAGGTGCGTTGTAAATGCTCAGTGAAAATATGGGTGATTTGTGAAGATGGGCGGTGATTCGGTGTAATTAAGCTGACGGTAAATGGGATTGAAAAACTGAGTGGGCGGATCACCAGTTTACCTGCGGATTGCTGATAAAAATCTAATGCAGTTAGGGGATTGACGATAGAGACTCCAATTCCTTTCAATGTCATGGCGCAAATAGAGGAGGCGGAATGGGTTTCCATCACCATTTTGCGCTCCACTTGATGCTCAGCAAAGATGGTATCAATGATTTGCCGATAGCTATCTGTCAGAGACAGGCTAATAAAACGCTGTTGATGAAAATCTTGTGGGGTGAGGATCTTTTTCTGCTCAAAAGGGTGCCCAACGGGTAGTACACAAACCTCATTTAAGGAACCTAAAGTCAATTGTTCCGTGCCCGGCGGGGTTTGTAAGTGCTCAGTTAGCCCCACATCATAACGTTGGGCGGATAGCCACTCTTCTAATACGGGGGATTCTTGCGGGATCACTGTTAAGTTCACATCAGGATAATTTTCCATAAAGGCTTGGCAAACTTGCGGTAGTAAAGATTGTGCAAATGCAGGCAAGCAGGCAATGGAAATCTGGGCGTGTTCAAAGCGGCGAATAGTTTCTGCTGAGTTGCGAATACGCTCCAAACCATAATAGGAGTGTTCGACTTCTTCATGAAAGCGCAAGCCTTGCGCCGTAGGGTGTAGGCGACCTTTGACTCTATCGAATAATTTAAACTGTAATAAATGCTCGAGTCGCGCCAGTTCTCGGCTGATGGTTGGCTGAGAGGTATTTAGCAATGCTGCCGCTTCCGTGAGGTTGGGGGTGGTCATTACCGCACGAAAAATTTCAATATGTCGCCAAGAAATTGCCTGCATGATTGCTCCTCTCGTATTTCTATATCAAATATGAATAGACTTTAGCAAAAAGGATATTTTTTTTCCCGTCTTATTCGTCTAATAATCGAACTCACTATAATAAAACTTGCCAACGAGGTTCCGATGACCACATTCGCCAACACCACCAGCCAGTATCTCACTCCTGAACATTTACGTGCACTGCCTGCGCAGTTTGGTACGCCTGTCTGGGTTTATGATAGTGAAGTGATTATTGACCGTATTGAACAATTAAAAGTGTTCGATACCGTTCGTTTTGCTCAAAAAGCGTGTTCAAACATTCATATTCTGCGTCTGATGCGTGAACAGGGCGTGAAAGTGGATTCGGTGTCATTGGGTGAAATTGAGCGTGCGTTAGTGGCGGGTTTTCAGCCGGGGCGTGAAAAGTCGGAAATCGTATTTACGGCGGATGTGTTAGATCCAGCAACATTACTGAAAGTGACAGAGTTAGATATTCCTGTGAATGCGGGCTCTATCGATATGCTACAACAGATTGGTGAGTATAAAGCCGGTCACCCAGTTTGGCTGCGTATTAACCCGGGCTTTGGACATGGTCATAGCCAAAAAACCAATACGGGCGGAGAGAACAGCAAGCACGGGATTTGGCACCAAGATTTACCCGAAGCATTAGCGAAAATCCAACAGTACAACCTGAAGTTAGTGGGCATTCACATGCACATTGGCTCCGGTGTTGACTACCAGCATCTTGCTAATGTGTGTGATTCTATGGTGGAGCTAGTGATGTCTGCGGGCGTGGATATTGAGGCTATCTCGGCGGGTGGTGGTCTATCAACGCCTTATCGCGAACAGGATGAACTCATTGATGTTCAGCACTATTACAGCCTGTGGGATAACGCCCGCCAGCGTATCGCGCAGCACTTAGGTCACTCTATTGAATTAGAAATTGAGCCGGGGCGCTATTTAGTGGCGGAGTCGGGTGTTTTATTGGCACAAGTGCGTGCGGTTAAGGATATGGGCAGCCGCCATTATGTGCTGGTGGATAGCGGTTTTAACGATTTAATGCGCCCCGCGATGTATGGTAGTTATCACCATATTTCGGTATTGCCAGCAGACGGTGGCAGCGCTGTTTTTTGTTCATTAGGCAATCAGCCATTAAAAGAGACGATCGTGGCGGGTCCATTGTGTGAATCTGGGGATGTGTTTACCCAGCTAGAAGGCGGGATGGTGGAAACGCGTTTACTGCCAGCAGTCAACGTTGGCGATTATTTGGTTTTCCATGACACAGGGGCTTACGGCGCATCAATGTCATCGAACTATAATAGCCGCCCATTATTGCCAGAAGTTATGTTCATTGACGGAAAACCGACGCTGATTCGTCGCCGTCAAACTATTCAAGAATTATTAGCTTTAGAGCTGTAAATTAATTCATATTAATAGATGAATATAAATCAAGGGAGCTATTGGCTCCCTTGTTGTTTTTAGTACAGTGACAATTTTTAGCGCGTTAACTTAATTACGCCGCTTTTTTCTTTTTCGACTGAGATTCATCCTCTGACTCAGTGTGTGGCTTTTTTGATGGAACCACACCTAAATCATCGAAATCAAACTCATCGACATTAATAGTACGTAAGCGGCTGGCTTCTGCTTTACGTAAAATATCTGCTTCTTCTTGGGTGATAATGTTTTCTGGCAACATTTGGTCGGCTAACTTATCTAAACGCGTGAAACTGAATTTGCGTTCTTTTAAGCGGCAGATACGTTCAAAGATTGGCTCTGCGGCAATAATGTCATACAGAGCTTGGTTCACTAAGCCGTGCGGGTTGTTCTCTACAGGGGTTAGGAATTGACCACGTCCAATTCTGTCTCGTGTTTCCGATGGCTCCATCATTAGCTGCGCCAGCTTGTGATCCAGTCGGTCAGATGGCATCGACATTGCACGACCTGTCGGGAACAGAACAATACGCAATGCGCCAGCAATAAAGCGATTTGGGAAGTTTTTCAGTAAATCGTCCATAGCTTTTTCTGATTGATACAGACAATCTTCAACGGCCCATTTCACCAGCGGTAAATCCGCTTTTTGGCGACCTTCATCTTCATAACGTTTTAACGTTGCAGAAGCAAGATACAGATGGCTCAGAATATCCCCAAGACGAGCAGAGATACGCTCACGACGTTTTAAGCTACCACCTAGAACGCCCATCGACACATCAGAGAGTAGGGCTAAATTAGCACTTTGGCGGTTAAGCATTTGGTAATAACGGCGAGTTTCATCTTTAGTTGGTGCGCTGCTGCCGCGCCCATTGGTTAAACCTAACCAGAAACTGCGGCACTTATTACTGATCACATGACCAATATGACCGAATACCGCTTTATCAAACTTATTCAGGTTATTGTCTTGAGCTGCCGCCATTTCTTCGAGAACGTAAGGATGGCAGCGAATGGCGCCTTGTCCAAAGATGATCATGCTACGCGTTAAAATGTTGGCGCCTTCAACGGTAATGGCGATAGGTGCGCCTTGGTAGGATCTGGCAACGAAGTTGGAACTTCCTAAACAGATGCCTTTACCACCCGTGATATCCATCGCATCGATAATTGAACGTTGACCACGGTGAGTACAGTGGTATTTCACAATGGCGGAGAGCACTGCTGGTTTTTCGCCCAGCATAATACCGGAGGTAATTAGAGTTGCTGCGGCATCCATTAAATAGGCATTACCTGCAATACGGGCTAGAGGCTCTTCAATACCTTCCATTTTTCCGATAGGAAGTTTGAACTGACGACGGATATAAGCATAAGCCCCTGTTGCCATTGCGACACTCTTCAAGCTACCTGTTGAGTTGGATGGCAATGTGATCCCACGTCCAACAGACAGACATTCCACCAGCATTCTCCAACCTTGTCCCGCCATTTGCGGACCACCGATAATGTAATCGATAGGTACGAAAATATCTTTCCCGCGAGTTGGACCATTCATAAATGGTATATTTAATGGGAAGTGACGATGACCAATTTCAACACCTGGGGTGTTCGTTGGGATCAGAGCGCAGGTAATACCGAGATTTTTCTCGCCACCCAGTAGCTTATCTGGGTCAGTTAATTTAAAGGCTAAGCCTAATACAGTGGCGATTGGCGCAAGGGTGATATAGCGTTTGTTCCAAGTTAAGCGCATACCTAAAACTTGTTCGCCTTGCCATTCGCCCATACAGACAACACCAGCATCAGGAATGGCACCTGCATCAGAACCCGCCTCAGGGCTAGTTAATGCAAAGCATGGGATCTCTTCACCAGTAGCTAAGCCTGGTAAATAACGATTTTTTTGCTCATCGGTACCGTAATGTTGCAGTAATTCACCCGGACCTAATGAGTTTGGAACACCCACAGTGATAGCAAGGATACCGGAAACACCCGCTAATTTTTGCAGGACTTGAGATTGGGCGTAGGCTGAAAATTCTAATCCACCATACTCTTTTTTGATGATCATGGCGAAGAAACGGTGATCGCGTAGATATTGCCAGACTTCTGGCGGTAAATCTGCGAGTTCATGACTGACTTCAAAGTCATTCACCATGCCACAAACAGTTTCCACTGGACCATCAATAAACGCTTGTTCTTCAGCGGTGAGTTGTGGTTTTGGGTAGTTATGAAGTTTGTTCCAATTTGGTGCCCCACGGAACAGGTCACCTTCCCACCAAGTGGTTCCAGCATCAATCGCTTCTTTTTCTGTGCTAGACATCGGTGGCATCACTTTCTGGAACATTGTCATCGCTTTTGATGAAAACAGTGATTGGCGAATTGGCGTGATGACAAATGGCAGTAAAACCAGAGCGACGGGCAACAGCATCCAGTAGCTCCAGACATTAGCAGCTCCCATGGCTGCGGTATAAGCCAGTAATATAACGGTGCTCAGAATGAGTGAGCTTTTGTGGTAGCTCAGCACGCCGATTAACGCAATAAATAAAACAATACTGAGAAGGATCATAGTTGAAGCTCCTGTCTACTTGTAAGAGGTCTGACCTGTTTGTTTTATTAATCTATATCTGGTAATAAACAATTAGCAAGATATTTACATCTTAATTACAACTTGGCTCACAAAATCATCAGTTGCCTTTGTAAAGGGACAGCGGATGAAAAAATAGCCTGCATTTAGCTAGCCTCAGACCAGAAGCGCACTGCTGGAGATTTCGTCAACCATACCCCATACGGTACAATCAAAAGTAGAAACAAAATGTACCCTGTGCAACAATCGAGAAATCAAAGATAAATTACCTATAAAGACGTAATTATCTCCATCAAGCATTCGTGAAAATTAAGGGGAAACTCATGTACCAAGACTTGATCCGTGGTGAGCTGACTGAAGCGGCAGATACGCTATCAAAATTTTTAAGTGATGATGCAAATCTGCAAGCAATTGAGAAAGCAGCAGTGTTGCTGGCGGACTCTTTTAAAGCGGGTGGTAAAGTTCTCTCTTGCGGTAATGGTGGCTCTCACTGCGATGCAATGCACTTTGCGGAAGAGTTAACTGGACGCTATCGTGAAAACCGTCCTGGCTACCCAGCGATCGCTATCTCCGATGTTAGTCATATTTCTTGCGTGAGTAATGACTTTGGTTATGAATTTGTTTTCTCTCGCTTTGTGGAAGCGGTAGGGCAAAAAGGTGATGTGCTGCTTGGCATTTCTACCTCAGGTAACTCTGGTAATATTATTAAAGCGATTGAAGCGGCACGTGCGAAAGGCATGAAAGTCATCACCCTGACAGGGAAAGATGGCGGAAAAATGGCTGGAAGCGCGGATATTGAAATTCGCGTTCCGCATTTTGGTTACGCAGATCGTATCCAAGAGATCCACATCAAAGTGATCCATATTTTGATCCAATTAATTGAAAAAGAGATGGTTAAGTAACCATTTTTAGTAGCAGGAGACTTTAAATGTGTGAGTTGCTTGGCATGAGTGCCAATGTACCAACCGATATTACGTTTAGCCTAAGTGGACTGATTTCCCGTGGTGGGCAGACTGGCCCACATAAAGATGGATGGGGGATCACGTTCTATGAAGGATTAGGTTGTCGCACATTTAAAGATCCTCAACCGAGTTTTGTCTCCCCTGTGGCGCGTTTTGTGCAGGAATACCCCATCAAATCAGAAAGCATTGTGGCGCACATTCGTCAGGCGAACCGAGGGGATGTTTCACTGGTGAATACCCATCCGTTTACGCGGGAATTATGGGGACGAAACTGGACTTATGCGCATAATGGGCAATTGAAAGGGTTTCGTTCATTAAAGACGGGACACTATCGACCAATTGGTGAAACTGATAGCGAATGGGCATTTTGCTGGATTTTACATCAACTGAATCAAAAATATCCAAGAAAACCAACAAACTGGAAAGCTGTTTTCCGTTTTATTGGCGCTCTTGCGCAGCAACTGCGTGAAAAAGGGGTATTTAATATGTTGTTATCCGATGGGCAATATTTGATGGCGTTTAGCTCAACAAAGCTGCATTGGATCACGCGTAGGGCACCGTTTGGTAAAGCGAAACTGTTGGATCAGGACATCGAGATTGACTTCCAACAGTGCACAACGCCAAGTGATATTGTTTCAGTTATTGCCACGGCTCCCTTAACAGGTAACGAGACGTGGCAAAAAATTGAACCCGGTGAATTTGTGCTATTCGACCGTGGCCAACGCATACTGTGATTTAGATCCCAATAACTTAGTGGGCGTTTCTGGCATGCTGTTAACATGATATTTACCTAATGTTACTGATATTTCAGCAGGTTTGCCGGTTCGCTCAAAATAATCATAAGCAGGTTGAAGCTGTTTCCAGAAAGCATAATGCGTTGAATTGCGATAACGCAGCATATTCATTTTAGTCATGCGAAATGGATAAATGCTCACATCAACGGCAGGTTGACCATTTTGAAGTGCTTGTTCCACGGTTTGATAAATTTCCCCCATGGATTTATCTGTCATTGCATAACATCCGACAGACACACAGCTACCGTGAATCATCAGATAGTTACCAGAATACCCTTGCGTCTTATCGAACTCATTAGGAAATCCAAGATTGATAGATCGGTAATATCGACTATTTGGATTGAGTTGTGAGCGCGTGATCTGATAAAACCCCTCAGGGCTTTTCAAGTCACCTTCTATCTTTTTAGGACCTAGTCCACCAGAAAACTTACAGATAGGGTAGGTTTTGACTAATTTATACTTTCCTACGGCTGTTTTTTGGTAGAGCTCAAGCACACCCTCTTGCTTAAATATTTGAATAAATATCGGTGAATCAGGCTGAGCAGTTGGCTTACTATTAAGGGAGAATAATGTGTTTTCTTCTTGAGCAAATGCAGACGCTGCAAATGTGAAGAGTAAATAAACACCAATGGTTTTACTTATATGCATAATTAAGCCAAATGTTGAAAAATAAGCTGATTAAAAATGGACCAAATTCAGCATATTTTAGACGAATGGAACAAAATTTAATATATCAAGTTAATAATTTTCTAATGAATCATTATTGACTATAAATTAATCGATGCTCGATAAATGTGAGCCAACATGTAGGTATTTACGAATTGTTGCAACAAAATTTTAAATTTTATTGCAATTTGCTTGAACTAGGTCACTTCTATAACCGGACAGAGGTCGAGGGAACTGATAAAATTGACCTCGGCAGAAGAAGAGAAAGTGTAGCAATATTGTTAGATTTACTTACTCGAGTGGCGTAAGCAACTTGAGTTATTTTTATTATTGAGTCGCTATCATTCATTGCTGAATCGTTAGCTTAGGGTTTAACTGATAAACTTGTGCAGATCTTATGATTAAAATTAAAAAAGGCCTTAACCTTCCAATAGCAGGTGAGCCAGCCCAAGTGATAGAAGACGGCCCGAAAATTCAACACGTAGCTGTGCTAGGTGAAGAATATGTCGGAATGCGTCCTTCGATGCTGGTTAAAGAAGGTGAGCGTGTAAAAAAAGGGCAGGTTCTTTTTGAAGATAAAAAGAATCCTGGCGTGGTATTTACGAGCCCAGCCTGCGGTAAAATTATTGCTATTCATCGTGGTGAGCGTCGTGTACTTCAGTCTGTTATTATCGAAATCGATGGTGACGAACAAGAGACTTTCGAGTCTTATTCTACTGACCAACTCCCATCACTGACGAAAGAGCAGGTTGAACAAAATCTTTTAAGATCCGGTTTATGGACTGCTTTAAGAACGCGCCCATTTAGCCGTTCTCCGGAGCCAGGTTCATCCCCCGCAGCGATTTTTGTGACTGCAATTGACACTAATCCTCTTGCTGCTGATCCTTCGATTATTATTGGTGAAAATGCACAAGCCTTTACTGACGGTCTCATCGTTTTGAGCCGACTGACTGAAGGCAAGGTGCATGTTTGTCATGGTGCGGGCGAGCTTCCAAAACAAGCTGCTAATGCACAAATCACATACACACAATTTGCAGGGCCACATCCAGCGGGTTTAGCAGGGACTCATATTCATTTCCTTGAGCCTGTTAGCATTAGCAAAAAAGTGTGGAGCCTCAATTACCAAGATGTGATTGCTATCGGTAAATTATTTACCACTGGTCATCTTTATACTGATCGCGTTGTCTCTGTCGCAGGTCCGCAAGTTGAGAAACCTCGCTTGCTACGCACTCGCCTTGGCGCAGATATCTACGAATTAACCAAAGGTCAGCTCAAAGCAGGTGAGAACCGCATTATTTCTGGTTCTGTGCTGTGGGGCGTGACTTGTGATGATGCTCATCATTATCTTGGTCGTTTCCATAACCAAGTTTCTGTATTAGCGGAAGGTCGTGAAAAAGAGCTGTTTGGATGGATTATGCCAGGAGTGAACAAGTTCACTATCACGCGTACCACCATCGGGCATTTCTTGAAGAATAAACGCTTCAATTTTACCACGACGATGAATGGCGGTGAGCGTTCAATGGTACCAATTGGTAACTATGAGCGTGTAATGCCTCTCGATATTATGATCACCCACTTACTGCGTGATCTGCTTGCAGGGGACACCGATACTTCTCAGGAACTGGGTTGTCTGGAACTCGATGAAGAAGACTTGGGACTGTGCACCTATGTGTGTCCAGCTAAGTATGAATATGGTCCAGTACTACGTGATGTCCTGACCAAGATTGAGCTAGAAGGGTAATTCCATGGGTCTGAAAAATTTATTTGAAAAATATGAGCACCAATTTGAACCCGGTGGAAAATTAGCAAAATTCTATCCATTGTATGAAGCTGTTGCGACAGTTTTCTATACACCGGGCACGGTGACAAAAGGTCGCTCACACGTACGCGATACTATCGATCTCAAGCGCATGATGATTTTAGTCTGGCTTGCGGTTTTCCCAGCGATGTTCTGGGGTATGTATAATGTCGGTAACCAAGCTATTCCCGCGCTGCATCACTTATACAGTGGCGCTGAACTGCAACAAGTTTTAGCGAGTGATTGGCACTATTCTCTGGCGCAATTATTAGGTGCTTCTTTAGCGCCGGATGCCGGCTGGGGCAGCAAAATGCTGCTAGGTGCGATTTACTTCCTGCCAATTTACTTAGTGGTATTCTTGGTTGGCGGTTTCTGGGAAGTGTTGTTTGCCATGATCCGTGGTCATGAAATCAACGAAGGCTTCTTTATCTCCTCTATCTTATTTGCGCTGATTGTTCCGCCTACCATTCCATTATGGCAAGCGGCGCTCGGTATCACCTTTGGTGTGGTTGTTGCAAAAGAGATTTTCGGTGGTACAGGTCGTAACTTCCTTAACCCTGCATTAGCGGGTCGTGCTTTCCTTTTCTTTGCTTACCCTGCACAAATTTCAGGTGACTTAGTTTGGACTGCGGCTGATGGATTCTCGGGTGCAACGCCTCTATCACAATGGGCGACGGGTGGTGTGAGTTCACTGGTAAACACAGTAACTGGCGAGCCAATCACTTGGATGCAAGCTTTCTTAGGTAACATGCCGGGTTCAATTGGTGAAGTTTCTACCCTGATGATCTTCATCGGTGGCGCATTTATCATCTTCTTCCGTATCGCCTCTTGGCGCATCGTGGCGGGTGTGATGCTGGGTATGATTGCCATGTCTTACCTGTTCAACTTTATCGGTTCAGACACCAACCCACTATTTGCTATGCCATGGTGGTGGCACATGGTTTTAGGCGGATTTGCCTTCGGTATGATTTTTATGGCGACAGACCCTGTTTCCGCTTCCTTTACCGATAAAGGTAAATGGGCTTACGGGATTTTGATCGGCGTAATGTGCGTACTTGTTCGGGTTGTGAACCCTGCATACCCTGAAGGGATGATGCTCGCAATCCTGTTCGCCAACCTGTTTGCTCCTCTGTTTGACTATATGGTCGTTCAAGCAAATATTAAACGGAGAAAAGCCCGTGGCTAATGATAAACCAGTAAATAAAGATGGCGTCGGCAGAACGTTTATCGTTGTTTTCATTCTCTGCTTAGTCTGTTCCGTCGTCGTTGCCGGTGCTGCGGTTGGTCTGAAACCTCAGCAACAAGAACAAATGATGTTAGATACTCAGCGTAATATTTTAAGTGTTGCAGGTCTGCTGCAACCTAAAATGAGCGCTGAAGAAATTCAAAAAGTGTATGGCGAGCGTATCGAGCCTAAATTGCTGAATTTCAAAACGAATGAACTATCTAACAGCGTAAGTCGTTTTGACTTAAACAGCGAACTGCGTAGCGAAGAGACCAGCATCGCACTATCCCCAGAAGAAGACATTGCGAAAATTCGCCGTCGTGCCAATAGCGCTGAAATTTATCTGGTTAAAGATGAACAAGGGAAAGTGACCCAAGTGATTCTGCCAGTTTATGGTTCAGGATTATGGTCAGTAATGTATGCCTTTATCGCCGTGGATATCGATGGTGTAACCTCTCGCGGTATTACCTACTATGCGCATGGTGAAACGCCGGGTCTGGGTGGTGAAGTTGACAACCCACAATGGAAAGCGCAGTGGCCGGGTAAAAAACTGTTCAATGAGCAGGGTATCCCTGCAATCAAAATCGTGCGTGGTGGTGCCACCGATAACCCATTTGGTATCGATGGTCTTTCAGGTGCAACGCTGACTTCAAACGGTATTCAACATATGTTTGATTTCTGGCTAGGCGATAACGGTTTTGGTCCGTTCCTGAAAAAAGTTCGTGAAGGAGCGCTGAATAATGGCTGATTCTAAAGAAGTAAAACGCGTCCTACTAGGACCATTGTTAGATAATAACCCAATTGCATTGCAGGTTTTGGGTGTGTGCTCTGCATTAGCGGTGACCACTAAACTTGAAACTGCATTGGTTATGACCATCGCCGTAACGCTAGTTACCGCGTTCTCTAACTTTTTTATCTCATTAATTAGAAATTACATTCCAAGCAGTGTTCGTATTATTGTTCAAATGGCAATTATTGCATCATTGGTAATTGTGGTTGACCAAATCTTACGTGCCTATGCCTATGAAATCTCGAAACAACTTTCCGTATTCGTTGGTTTGATTATCACCAACTGTATCGTGATGGGGCGTGCTGAAGCGTATGCGATGAAAGCACCACCAATCGAAAGTTTTATGGATGGTATCGGTAACGGTCTTGGTTACGGTGTGATTCTGGTACTGGTTGGCTTCCTACGTGAGCTATTTGGTTCCGGTAAACTGTTTGGTATTACGGTATTTGAATCACTGCAAAATGGTGGTTGGTACATGCCAAACGGCTTATTCCTGTTAGCGCCAAGTGCATTCTTTATCATCGGTATGCTGATTTGGGGTCTACGTACTCTGAAACCAGCTCAGGTAGAGAAGGATTAAGAGCATGGAACATTATATTAGCTTGTTTGTAAAAGCCATTTTCATCGAAAACATGGCGTTAGCTTTCTTCTTAGGGATGTGTACATTCCTTGCGGTATCGAAGAACGTAAAAACTGCTTTTGGACTGGGTATTGCGGTAACTGTGGTGCTTGGTATCTCCGTCCCTGCGAACAACTTAGTGTACAACTTAGTGTTACGTGACGGCGCGCTAGTTGAAGGTGTGGATCTCTCATTCCTCAACTTCATTACCTTTATCGGTGTTATCGCGGCACTGGTTCAAATTCTGGAAATGATTTTAGATCGTTACTTCCCATCACTGTACAACGCATTGGGGATCTTCTTACCGTTGATCACCGTAAACTGTGCAATCTTTGGTGGTGTATCTTTCATGGCTCAGCGTGACTACAACTTCACTGAATCCATTGTTTATGGCTTTGGTTCCGGTATTGGTTGGATGTTAGCGATTGTCTTAATGGCCGCGATTCGTGAAAAGATGAAGTATTCAGACATTCCAGCGGGTCTTAAAGGGTTAGGCATCACCTTTGTCACGACCGGTTTGATGGCATTGGGCTTTATGTCCTTCTCCGGTGTGCAGCTATAAAGGCGAGAAGAATTCATGGATATTATTATTCTAGGCGTAGTTATGTTTACCCTGATTGTCTTGGCGCTGACAGGCCTGATCCTGTTTGCAAAGTCCAAGTTGGTCAATACAGGGAACATTAAAGTTGAAGTCAACGGCGATCCTGAGAAGAGCTTTGATGCTCCAGCAGGCGATAAGCTGTTAGGTATGTTAGCAAACCAGGGTATCTTTGTTTCTTCTGCCTGTGGTGGCGGTGGTTCATGTGGTCAGTGCCGTGTGAAAATCAAAGAGGGCGGTGGTGACATCCTGCCAACTGAGCTTTCACACATCAATAAACGTGAAGCGAAAGAAGGTTGCCGTCTGGCATGTCAGGTTAACGTAAAACAAGATTTGAAAATTGAATTACCTGAAGAAATTTTTGGCGTGAAAAAATGGGAATGCGAAGTTATCTCCAATGATAACAAAGCAACGTTCATTAAAGAGCTGAAGTTAAAAATTCCTGAGGGCGAAGTGGTTCCATTCCGTGCGGGTGGTTTTATTCAAATTGAATGCCCGCCTCATGTGGTGAAGTACTCAGACTTTGATGTGCCTGAGGAATACCGTGAAGATTGGGACAAATTCAATCTGTTCCGCTATGTTTCTGATGTCAAAGAAGAAACAGTACGTGCTTACTCAATGGCAAACTATCCAGAAGAGCGCGGTATTATTATGCTGAACGTGCGTATTGCAACGCCACCTCCGCGTAATCCCGATGTACCGCCGGGAATTATGTCATCGTATATTTGGTCACTGAAACCGGGAGATAAAGTCACTATCTCTGGTCCGTTTGGTGAGTTCTTCGCAAAAGAAACTGATGCGGAAATGATCTTTATCGGTGGTGGTGCGGGTATGGCGCCGATGCGTTCCCACATTTTCGACCAATTACGTCGTTTAGATTCTAAGCGTAAAATCAGTTTCTGGTATGGTGCGCGTTCTAAACGTGAAATGTTCTATACCGAAGATTTCGACCAATTAGCCGCAGAGCATGACAACTTTACATGGAATGTTGCACTTTCTGACGCTTTGCCAGAAGATAATTGGGACGGTTACACAGGATTTATTCATAATGTCCTGTATGAAAACTACCTCAAAAATCACCCTGCGCCAGAAGATTGTGAGTTCTACATGTGTGGGCCTCCTGTCATGAACGCCGCAGTCATTAAGATGTTAAAAGACCTTGGTGTTGAGGACGAAAACATCTTACTGGATGATTTTGGTGGCTGATTAGTTACTGTGAATTATCTATTAAGCGCTCAGGAAACTGGGCGCTTGTTGATTAAAAAGAGGAAAAAATGGGTTTTTTTCCTCTTTTTGGTTGTAAACTGTGAATCGCCAAATAGGCAATTCAATTTTTAAACGTGAGTATTCTCTAGATTTGTGAATGTTGAGTTTGTTAGACGTCTCAGCACCTACTCTTTCTCTAGTGGGCGCTTACAATTAACGCTGAGAAAATTTATGCTAAACAGAAAAGTATTTGCTCCTGTGCTGCTATTCGCAGCCACTCTTCTTCTTACCGCATGTGGTGGACCTGAACAAAAGAATCTTCAGGGACAAACCATGGGAACCTATTATTCTGTTAAGTTCGTGACAGACTCTTCAGAGCCTTCATCGGAAGCTATCCAAGCCGAAATCGACAAGCGTTTGGAAGAAGTGAACGACCAAATGTCGACTTATCGCCCTGGTTCCGAATTAAGTCGTTTCAATCAATCCAATGAAGTTAATGTGCCATTCCCTGTTTCTGCCGCGACGGCAAAAGTGGTCAGTAAAGCCATTGAGATTAATAAATTAACGGATGGCGGTTTGGATGTCACCGTTGGTCCACTGGTTAATTTATGGGGGTTCGGTCCAGAGGGGAGAGTCACAAAAGCACCTACAGATGAGGAGCTTGAAAAACGTCGTGCATGGGTGGGTATCGATAAACTCTCTGTACAAGACAACAACTTAATTAAAACCATTCCTGAGCTGTATGTTGATTTATCTTCCATTGCTAAAGGTTATGGTGTTGATGTGGTGGCGGAATATTTAGAGTCCATCGGTATCAAGGATTATATGGTTGATATTGGTGGCGAAGTCCGTACAAAAGGTAAAAATGGCAAAGATACACCATGGCGTATTGCGATTGAAAAACCTGCAACGGATGGTGTGAGTCAAACGGCACAGGAGATTATCGAGCCGGGAGATTTATCTATCGCCACTTCAGGGGATTATCGTAACTATTTTGAACAAAATGGTGTGCATTTCTCACACACAATTGACCCAAAAACAGGTAAGCCAATTTCCCACAATTTAGTCTCAATTACCGTATTAGCCGACGATTGCATGAGTGCGGATGGATTATCTACAGGTTTTAATGTGATGGGACCAGATGCGGGTCTTGCACTTGCTGAAAAGATGAATATTCCTGTTTTTATGATTGTGAAGACAGATAAAGGCTTCGAAGAGCGTTACACTAAAGCATTCGAGCCATTTTTACAGAAAAAACAGTAAAAGGAGGAAAGCAGAATGTTGAATGTTTTTCTTGCAGCCTTTGCCTTATTTTTGTTGGCGTTTTTAGGTATGTCCCTTGGGTATATTATTAAGCGGAAAAGTATCCAAGGCAGTTGCGGCGGTTTAAGTAGCATTGGGGTAGAGAAAGTTTGTGACTGCCCTGAGCCTTGCGATGCGCGTAAAAAGCGTATGGCACGGGAAGAAGCGCGCAAAAAAATGCTAGAGAAAAACCGCATTTTGTAATTTTTACTCTGTTGTGAATATTAACCCTAGTTGCTTTAATGAGCTGCTAGGGTTTTTTATTTTAAGGTTATTTTGATAAAAATAGTGATGTATTTCATTGCAAACTAAATTTTATGTAATGAAGTCGAGCATGATGTGGAAACAGGGTAGTGAACAAACATGTGTCGCGTATTTCCCTTGAAACTGAGAGTGACTTTGCCATTATCTTTCTCATTGAGCTTGCATGCTAAGTCAGCGATGCTACTCCATTTTTCTCCTGATTTTGTTGTGATTACTCCCATCCAATAGCTCTGTTCGGTTGAAGAAAAAGTGAACTCTGTGATATCACTTAATTTTTTTCCATTCATAAGATTATAAAAAATAAAAACATTTCCATACTCATTCGCATTGTTTTTGAAAGAAATTTCCACCTTTTTTAAGTCTTCATTCCATAGGTTCTCGATAGAAAGCAAGCCTTTTGATATCGCCATGTTAAATTCCTTATGAATAAGTGTTTAAATGTATTTACTTATTTTGGCATCGATACTTTACTAAGTAATTAATATTGAATGTTATTTACTATTAAAAAAGAAGGAAAGATAAGATAGGGGAATGTATGGATAGAAAAGATGAGTAATAAAAATAAGCTACTTAAATCGAATAAATCATTATCAAAATAAAGTAGCTTAATAATTAGTCTTTATTTTTTGAAAGCTTTTGGTGAGTCAACCATAACGGCATCAGCACCAATTTCTTTAGCTAGTTGATAATCACTGTCACTATTTACACCAAATACAATGATGTAAGCGTTGCCATTTTTTCTAAAGCAGTCGATAGCTTCTTTATCCCATGAGAGTGTTGCTGGTGAACGCGCTTCACCAAGGGTATATTTCTCAACGACTTCAACTTTACGATGCAGCTCAAAACCATACCAACGGGTTGCAGATTTATCATTATCAAGCATACATTGATGGCTCATTACGCTGTTTGCCAGCATGGTGCGAGTTTCATCTCGGCTTTCAAATAGTTGCAGTTTAGAGGAAAGTGGCTTAAGCGCTTTTAAAAATGCATCGTTAGTGGAATAAAAACGCACTTGGTTAAACGCGTTGGTTTTATTTAATAATGCCAAAATAGCTTGAGCTTGAGTATTAGGGTCTGCATCAGGAGATTTTAAGTCGATATAAAAAATCGTATCGGGGTATTTTTTTAAAACATCTTCTAGTGTGACGATAGTGGTTTGCGAAGTAGGTAGTTGCTGGTTATTTTTCTGATTAAATTTATACGCCGCATTTATCTGGCTTAATTGTTTGGCGGAATAATCAGAAATAACGCCACTTTTATCCGTTAAAGCATTTAAATCACTCGGACGATAAAGGACTAATTGATTATCTTTACTGAGCTGAACAGTTAACCAAATTGCATCAGCTTTATTGCTTTTGGCTTGTTCTATAGCATAAAGGGTATTTTCAGGGGCATCTGCGGTACCTGCGCGGTGCGCTACAATCTGCGGCATTAATGCGAAAGCGGATTGGCTAACCAAAAGTAGTAAGCCTATCGTAGCGGATTTTTTTAACACTGACGTTGATATAATTTGCATTTGTATAATCCATAATAATAGAAAATTCAATGAACTAACATGAGATTGACCGAGTGGTTGTTGTAATATGTTTCATCCGTTTTGTAAGCAATGCGCCTATAAATTAGGAGTAACTTTTTACTTTTTCGGTTATTTACAGTATTTCAGGAATACATTTCAATCAGATGAATAAGGTTGCATAGCTAATAAAACTACTGTATATTTATTCAGTAATTATTGGTTGGGGCGGCTATCATGCGTAAAATTATTCATATTGATATGGATTGCTTTTTTGCAGCGATAGAGATGCGTGATGACCCAAAATTACGCAATATTCCACTGGCTGTCGGGGGAAGTGCAGACCGACGTGGCGTATTGAGCACTGCAAATTATGAAGCGAGACGCTACGGTGTTCACAGTGCAATGTCGACGGCATTGGCGTTGAAATTATGCCCTCACCTGAAAGTCGTACCCGGTCGTATGGCGGTTTATAAAGACGTTTCCCATCATATTCGCCAAATATTTGCCCGCTATACCGATCTGATTGAGCCATTATCTTTAGATGAGGCCTATTTGGATGTGACTGATTGCCAGCAGCTTCACGGCTCTGCCACGCTTATCGCCGAGGCTATCCGCCAGCAAATTTTTGATGAACTTCAACTCACAGCTTCTGCGGGAATTGCTCCGATTAAATTCCTCGCCAAAATTGCCTCTGATATGAATAAACCCAATGGGCAATTTGTGATCACTCCACAGGAATTACCGGCATTTATTGCCACGCTGCCATTAAAAAAGATCCCCGGCGTTGGAAAAGTGACAGCGCAAAAACTTGCGGATATGGGGTTATTGACCTGCGCGGATGTTCAGCGCTATGACATGCTGGCGTTGGTAAAAAGCATGGGTAAATTTGGACAAGCTCTGTGGGAACGCTGTCATGGCATTGATGAACGAGCAGTAAATACCGAACGCTTACGTAAATCCGTTGGGGTAGAACGCACTCTCGCCAAAGATATTCATCAGTGGGAAGAGTGTTTGCCTTTACTCGATACTTTATACGATGAGCTACATTTTCGCTTAGAGAAAGTGAAGCCAGATCTGCGTATTGCTCGCCAAGGAGTGAAATTAAAATTTGAGGATTTTCAGCAAACGACGCAAGAGCATGTTTATCCCATTATAGATAAGCAGGATCTTATTCGGTTGGCACAGCAGGCTTGGGAAAATCGACGAGCAGGGCGGGGGGTTAGGTTAGTTGGTCTGCATGTGACATTGCAGAATCCACAAATTGAAAGGCAGCTTTCATTACTTTTATAGTTTTTATTATGTTTAAAGAATGAGAAAAATAGGGTCATAAACTGTCGCTTATGACCCTGATATTGATAGCTTAAAGCCTACTTAGTTTTTTACTGGGATAGCTTTTAAGATAGCAGTTAACAGTGTCCAGTATTGACCCACGCTCTCAATGTGAACGCGCTCATCTGGTGAGTGTGCTCCACGGATGGTTGGTCCAATGGAGACCATATCCATTAATGGATAAGGCTTTTTAAACAGACCACACTCGAGACCGGCATGGATAACCATGATATTTGGAATTTTACCAAACAGTTTTTGGTAAGTGTCGCTAACAATATGCATGACTGGTGAGTCTGCATCTGGTTGCCAACCTGGGTATCCACCTTCAGCACGGTGTTGAGCTTTCGCCAGTTTTGTCAGTGATGTCAGCATATTAACGACGTAATTTTTACCTGAATCGATCAGTGAACGGATTAAGAATATTACTTCCGCTTTGTCTTCAGTCATCTTCACAACGCCTTCGTTCAGTGAAGTTTCAACAACTCCTTTTACCACATCACTCATACGGATAACGCCGCTTGGTGCCGAGTTTAGGAAGAAAACTAAACGCTGTTGGCAATCATTCGTCAGGGCTTTTAAGTCACTCGTTGTTTCATCTAACAGTAAAGCTAGGTTAGGTTCTACTGCGGCTAATTCATTTTTCAGAATGCCTTCGTAGCGAGTTCTCAGCGCGGTTAATTCAGCCACTTTATCAGCTGGTACCGCGAAAGTTGCATGGCCTTCACGTGGGATCGCATTACGCAGTGTACCGCCAGTGAATTCCAGCAGTTTTAAGCTCAAGTCTTCAGCGTGACCCGCTAAGAAACGCGCTAACAGTTTGTTTGCATTACCTAAACCTAAGTGAATATCGCCACCAGAGTGACCGCCTTTAAGGCCTTTTAAGGTCATGGTGAAGGTTTTATAACCTTGTGGTAATGCTTCACGGGTTAAATCAAATGTGGCAGTGAAATCAACACCTCCTGCGCAACCCATGTAAATTTCGCCTTCTTCTTCTGAATCGGTATTGATCAGAATATCAGCTTGTAACCAGTTTGGTTGTAAACCGAAAGCGCCGTCCATGCCCGTTTCTTCGGTCATAGTCAGTAACACTTCCAGTGGACCGTGTTCAACGCTGTCATCCGCTAATACTGCTAATGCGGACGCCATACCGATGCCGTTATCTGCGCCTAATGTTGTACCTTCAGCAGTGACCCACTCACCATTGATATAAGGGCGGATAGGATCTTTAGTGAAATCGTGCTCTGTGTCGTTATTTTTTTGCGGCACCATGTCTAAGTGAGCTTGCAGTACAACAGGCTTGCGGTTTTCGTAGCCTTTTGTCGCCGGTTTACGGATTAAGATATTACCAACTTGGTCGCGCTCAACGTGAAAACCTTTCCCTTTAGACCACTCCATGATGTGGGCGGCTAAAGCTTCTTCGTGTTTTGATGGGTGAGGAATGGAGCAGATTTTAGCGAAAATATCCCACAGTGGTTGTGGTTTTAGCGTTGATAATTGTGACACGTTCTTCTCCTTGACACTTTGATCGTAATCTTTCCGTCATATTTCAAGCTGGGGATTGGCTTACACCCAAAACAATCGACTGACGGCGTTGGTCGCTTAATTTAAGATTGCACTTAAGTGTAATAACTCAGGTTTTAAGCGGTTTTAAGTATTGATTCAGTATAACACTTTCTATCGAATAATGGAGAGCGTTAATAAGAATAATTCATTTAGTGGGATGGTTTCGCTGGTTTTTCCTGCGTCAAATCACTATAATCTCGCGCAACCTTTTTTCCGCAAGACACATTTCTGTTTTACTCACCTTCGGGACCCGAATTTTATGAGCGAAAAATATGTCGTAACGTGGGATATGTTGCAAATACATGCCCGTAAACTCGCACAACGTTTATTACCAGCAAAACAATGGACTGGTATCATCGCAGTTAGCCGTGGTGGTTTAGTCCCTGGCGCACTGTTAGCGCGTGAGCTGGGTATTCGTCATGTTGACACCGTTTGTATCTCTAGCTATGACCATGATAACCAACGCGAATTGAATGTAATCAAACGCGCTGAAGGCGATGGTGAAGGCTTTATCGTGATTGACGATTTAGTGGATACTGGTGGCACAGCGAAAGCTATCCGCGACATGTATCCAAAAGCACACTTCGTGACTATCTTTGCAAAACCAGCAGGTCGCCCATTAGTGGATGATTATGTGGTTGATATCCCACAAAACACTTGGATTGAACAGCCTTGGGATATGGGCGTTGTGTTTATCGATCCTCTGTGCGAACAAGATAAGTAGTCCGAACGAAATAATTTAAATCTGTTTAGCCGTGATAGGGTTGTTTGATAAAAACAACACATTATTACCTAAGTGATTTGAGCTAAACACGATATGATAGAGGGGAGTGCGAAATGCACTCCCTTTTTGTTTATGTGACAGATTTAATAGGTAAAAGTAGGGAACCCACATGACTCAGCAAAATTTATCCGAAAAACTTTTTAAACCTCGCGTTAGACAAGTTGAAACATCAACGTTGGTTTCTTATTCCTCTCATACTTTGTCCCAATTAGAGAACCACAGTGTATTAAGTGGCTCTTCACATAATCATTGGTATCGTACTCTCAACCGGTTAATGTGGATTTGGCGTGGTATTGATGCGATTGAAATTGAAGAAGTTTTAAGCCGTATTGCCATCTCAGATGCTAAACGCAGCCGTGATGAATGGCTTGATACTGTCATTGGCAATCGCCGTGGTAATTGGTGTTTTGAATGGTCTAATCAAGCCATGCGCTGGCAGCAAAAAGCCTTAGAATTTGAAAAAGGTCAGGAAGCGTGTGATGCGTGGCTGCGTGCCGCTAACTTATACAGCATTGCGGCTTACCCGTTTATTAAAGGGGATGAACTGGCGGATCAAGCGATTGTATTAGCCTGTAAGGCTTATGATAGCGCGGCAAAATTCTCACAGTACCAATTGAAAAAAATCCCATTCAAAGTCGATGGTGGTAAAGAAGTCTGTGGCTTTTTACACATACCATCGAATGTTCAAGGTCCTTACCCAACCGTGATGGTTTGTGGCATGCTTGATAGCCTACAGACAGATTACAGCCGCTACTTTAGAGAGTATTTAGAGCCTCGAGGGATTGCGATGTTAACGCTGGATATGCCATCTATCGGTTATTCCAGTAAATACAGCCTTTCGCAAGAAACCAGCACGTTGCATGAACAGATAGTTCGCCAGCTCGACACCATTCCATGGATTGACCACACACGATTTGCCATCACAGGGATCCGTTTTGGCGCGAATATCGCTGTTCGTTTAGCGTATATGTGCCCAGATAAAATCAAAGCAGTAGCGGTGATTGGTCCTATCGTTCATAGCCTATTGCATGAAGAAAAATACCAAAAAGATATCCCCCGTATGGTGCTGGATGTTTTTGCTAGCCGCTTAGGGGTTTATCAAGTTGATGGTCAATCATTACGCCATGAACTCAGCTGCTATTCACTGCGTAATCAAGGTTTGTTAGGTCGCCGTAACCAAGTCCCGATGATGTCAGTATGTTTTAAAAATGATCCCTACAGTCCGAAAGCTGATTCAGACTTAATCGCTCGTTCGTCTATGGATAGTCATTTGTTGACGTTGCCGAGTAGCCCTATATTAGAGGCTTTCGAGCGATCAATGTCAGATACAACCAAATGGTTAGAAAGTAAAATATTATAATTGTATTGAATAGCTTGCTTATTTTTTAACATTTGCTAAAAAGGGATCTTCCCAAGAAGGAGATCCTTAATATGGCGTTACCGACTGATTACACAAATGGAAAATTTTTAAAGAAATTTGCTGCGATAGGGCCTTATTTACGTGAGCAACAATCTATCAAAAACTGCTACTTTTTTGATAGCTTGGTTGTCTGTGTTAATGCGAATATCGCGCCTGAAAAACGTGAGTTTTGGGGATGGTGGTTAGAACTAGCCCCTATGGATGAAGGCTTCGAATTTGCTTACAAGTTAGGGATCTACAACAATCAGGGAAGTTGGCAAGCAAAAACCTTGAAAGATGCCGCAACGACGGAAGCCGTCGAAAAGAACCTGCATGCCTTCCATCAACGCCTTACCCAGCAATTATCTGCCCTAGAGTTAAGCTTGTTCCCATCCCCCTTAATGACAGAATTAAAGCTGGAATTAAGCGCATAAAATTGTTTTAAACCAACTTTTGTTTAATTTTGCGTTATGCCTGTTGGCATAACGCGCATCTCCTGATAAAACTGATACCCACTTTGTATTTATTAATCCTAATGGCAGAAAAATGATGAAAAATAGCCAAACACTCGTGGTCAAACTTGGCACAAGTGTCTTAACAGGGGGTTCACGTCGTTTAAATCAAGCTCACATTGTTGAGTTGGTTAGACAGTGTGCGCAGCAATATGAAAAAGGTCACCGAATTATTATTGTCACGTCTGGCGCAATTGCCGCAGGGCGTGAACATCTCAATTACCCCGAACTGCCGGCCACCATTGCATCTAAACAGCTGCTGGCGGCGGTCGGTCAAAGTCGTTTAATCCAATTATGGGAAAGGCTTTTTTCCATCTATGGGATCCACATTGGACAAATGCTATTAACGCGTGCAGATCTTGAAGATCGCGAACGTTTTTTAAATGCGCGAGACACACTGCAAGCGCTGTTAGATAACGGCATTATTCCGGTGATTAATGAAAATGATGCAGTGGCGACGGCAGAAATTAAAGTAGGGGATAACGATAACCTATCCGCACTTGCTGCCATTCTTGGTGATGCAGATAAATTACTGTTATTAACCGATATTGAAGGCCTGTATGACGCGGATCCTCGCAGTAATCCGAACGCAAAATTAATCCCTGAAGTTCACGGTATTAATGATGATTTACGCCGTATGGCAGGGGATAGTGTAACGGGCTTAGGCACCGGTGGAATGGCAACAAAATTACAGGCGGCAGATGTTGCAGGCCGTGCTGGGATTGACGTATTCATTGCAGCGGGAAATAAACCAGATGTCATCAATTCAGTGATTGAAAATATCCCTGTAGGAACTCGTTTTTATGGGCAGAAAAATCCAATGGAAAACCGTAAACGCTGGATTTTTGGGGCGCCAGCGGCGGGCGATGTTTACATTGATGACGGCGCACAATTAGCCATCACTGAAAAAGGTAGTTCGTTATTGCCAAAAGGCATTAAGAAAATTGAAGGCGATTTCTCCCGTGGCGCAGTGATCCGTATTCGCAATATGGCAGGTAAAGATTTGGCACATGGCGTAAGCCACTATAATAGTGATGCGCTCAGAATGATTGCCGGTCACCATTCCCAAGATATTGGTAAAATCCTTGGCTATGAACATGGCTCAGTAGCCGTTCATCGCGACGATATGATAGTGAGTTAATTATGTTAGAACAAATGGGTAAAGCGGCGCGCGAAGCGTCATGGCAGTTGGCTCAATTTAATACCAAACAAAAAAATAGTGCACTTGAGCAAATTGCTGATCTCTTAGAGCAAAAGAGTGCCAGTATTTTAGCGGCTAATCAGCTGGATATGGCTCAAGCTCAACAAAGCGGTATGAGTGAGGCATTACAAGATCGTTTATTGCTGACCCAAGCGCGCTTAAAAAGCATCGCGGATGACGTCAGAAAAGTGTGCCAACTGGCTGATCCGGTAGGGCAAGTCCTTGATGGTAGCGAGTTAGATAGCGGGTTAAATTTACAACGTCGCCGTGTTCCGTTAGGGGTCATTGGAGTTATCTATGAAGCTCGTCCTAATGTCACTGTGGATGTCGCTTCTTTATGTTTAAAAACGGGAAATGCGGTCATTCTGCGTGGTGGAAAAGAGACGCATAATACCAATCTTGCGGTGGTAGAGGTTATTCAGCAAGCGCTGAAAAATAGCGGGCTGCCAGCCAATGCAGTACAGGCAATCAATAATCCGGATCGTGAATTAGTGACCCAATTGTTAAAATTGGATCGCTATGTGGATATGCTGATCCCTCGCGGTGGTGCAGGGTTACATAAACTATGTCGTGAACAATCCACGATCCCGGTGATCACTGGCGGAATTGGTGTTTGCCATACTTTTGTAGATGACTCTGTGGATTTTGATAAGGCACTAAGTGTCATTACTAATGCTAAAGTTCAGCGCCCAAGCGCATGTAATTCATTGGAAACACTGTTGGTTCATGAAAATATTGCAGCGAGTTTCTTACCGCGTTTAAGTGAGAAAATGGCTCAGCAGCAAGTGACATTACACGCCAGCGAAAAAGCAATGGCATTCTTGAAAGATGGTGTGGCTAAAGTGGTGCCTGTTCAAGCGGAAAACTTAGTTGATGAATGGTTATCTTTGGACTTGAACGTTGAAATTGTTTCAGGGATTGATGCCGCTATTGAGCATATTCGCCATTATGGTACCGCGCATTCTGACGCCATCTTAACGGAATCTATTCACCAAGCGGATTACTTTGTACAGCGTGTGGATTCAGCTGCGGTATACGTGAATGCCAGCACCCGTTTTACCGATGGTGGACAGTTTGGACTCGGTGCGGAAGTGGCTGTGAGTACCCAAAAACCCCATTCCCGTGGACCTATGGGGTTAGATGCTCTGACTACTTATAAATGGATTGGTTACGGTGATTTTTTAAGTCGACCATAATTTAATCATAATAATTTCGAGCCACACTGCGTGTGGCTTTATTTTTTAGGCTATTCGCCATTTAGGCTAACCCGCTAGAAGCATGTGTATGGCAAATTTATCATAGTAATCATGATGATGGGATGAATATAGATGTTCTACATTATTGGGCCTAGAGGCTCAGGAAAAACAACAATTGGTAAGAAACTCGCGGAAAAAACGGGTTACCAGTTTATTGACACTGACAAACTTATTTTTGAACATGCAGGAATGAGCATCGCTGACATTGTCAAGCAACAAGGTTGGAACTATTTTCGTCAGCTTGAAAGCCAAATTCTTGCTTCAATCGAACCACAAAAAGCGATTGTTTCAACAGGGGGCGGGATTATTTTAGCCTCTGAGAATCAGCAGGTTATGCGAGATAATGGAACGGTTATTTATTTACGTTCAACCCCAGAAACTCTCGCACAGCGGCTGGCGGCAGAGCCTCAAGCAGAACAGCGACCGAGCTTAACCGGAAAATCACTGCTTGAAGAAATTGAAGAGGTAATGGAGCAGCGTGATCCTATCTATTTATCGACTGCGCACCACGTTATTGATGCCAATCAATCCATTGATGCTATCATTAACCAGATCGCAAATTTGAGATAAATATTAGGTATACCAGTACCTTTAGGAATAAACCCCTTAATGAGGTGCATGGGTATCGAGATAATTATTGTAGTATCTAATTGTTAATCAATAGATAAAATTATCATCATAAGAAAGGGAATCATTATGTTGGCAAAGATAATAAAAAAAGTACTGAAGTTTTTGTTTCGTGTCGAAGTCATTGGCAACCCAAATGAGTTCAATCAAGACAAATGTATCATTACGCCAAACCATGTCTCTTTTCTTGATGGTGTGTTGATTGCGCTATTCTTACCAGTAAGACCTGTATTTGCTGTGTATAGCACGGTGGCGACGCCTAAGATGATCAAGCGTCTTAAGCCTTATGCCGATGTTGTTGCATTAGATCCAAAAAATCCATTAGGTCTCAGACACCTTGTTCGTGAAGTGGACAAAGGTCGCCCCATCGTTATTTTCCCAGAAGGCCGCATTTCTGTTCATGGCTCTTTAATGAAGATCTATGAAGGCGCTGCTTTCGTCGCTGCTAAATCAGGGGCAAAAATTGTCCCTATTCGTATTGATGGTGCTGAGCGAAGTCATTTTGGGCGCTTAAAAGGGGTTATCCCGTTAAAGTGGTTCCCGAAAATCAAGTTACATATCCTACCTGCTGAAGCCATTCCTATGCCGGATGCACCTCGTGCGGTTGAGCGCCGAGCACTAGCGGGAGAACATCTTTACCAAATCATGAAAGCGGCACGTATGGCAAGCCGCCCGCAAATGACATTAGTCGAAGCCTTTATTGATAGTATTGAGCGTTATGGACGTCGTTCTCGCTGTATTGAAGATATCGCCTTTAAAGAGGATAGCTATCAAGGATTACTAAAAAAATCCCTTGGTGTTGGACGAATTATCGAACGCTATACCCATGAAAATGAGCGTGTAGGGTTATTGCTACCCAATGCGACAGTGACCGCGGCAGCAATTTTCGGTTGTTTAATGCGTGGGCGAGTGCCTGCGATGCTGAACTACACTGCGGGGAGTCATGGGATCAGTAATGCACTGAAAGCATCGACGGCAAAAGTGGTTTTCACCTCAAGACAATTTTTGGAAAAAGGGAAGCTGACCCATATTCCTGAGCAAGTACCTGAAGCCACGTGGATTTACCTCGAAGATTTAAAAGATACTGTCACTTTCCAAGATAAATGGTGGATTGCTAAGCACTTATTTTCACCACGTAATGCGATTATTCCTCGAAATGTGGATGATGAAGCTATTGTATTGTTTACCTCTGGCTCTGAAGGAACGCCAAAAGGCGTAGTACATAGTCATCGAAGCTTAATGGCGAACGTTGAACAGATAAAAACCATTGCCGACTTTACGCCGCGTGACCGTTTTATGTCATCGCTTCCGCTATTCCATGCATTTGGATTAACGGTTGGGTTATTTATTCCACTGTTTTCGGGTAGCCGTGTTTTCCTATACCCAAGCCCATTACATTACCGAATTATTCCTGAGTTAGTGTATGACCGAAATTGTACCGTTCTGTTTGGAACCTCAACATTCTTAGGTAATTACGCACGTTTTGCCCATCCGTATGATTTTGCAAGAGTACGCTATGTTGTCGCGGGAGCCGAAAAACTGTCGGATAAAACCAAGAAAATTTGGTACGAAAAATTTGGTATTCGCATTCTTGAAGGCTACGGGGTGACTGAGTGTGCGCCGATTGTCTCTATTAATGTCCCTATGGCGGCGAAAGAAGGCTCTGTAGGACAGATTTTACCCTGTATGGAAGCCCGTATTATCCCATTGCCGGGCATTGAGCACGGCGGAAAACTTCAGCTGAAAGGCCCAAATATTATGAAGGGCTATTTACGAGTTGAAGCGCCGGGTGTGTTAGAAGAGCCAAAAGCCGAGAATGCTCAGGGCGAGATAGAGCCAGGCTGGTATGACACAGGGGATATTGTTGAGTTAGACAATAAAAACTTCTGCACTATTAAAGGACGAGTGAAGCGATTTGCTAAACTCGCTGGCGAAATGGTTTCTCTTGAAAGCATTGAACAAATGGTGGCTGAGATTTCGCCAAGTTGCGACCACGGAGTTGTGACTAAACCCGACAGTAGTAAAGGCGAAGCGTTGGTGCTATTTACCACAGATAAGGATCTTGACCGAGGCGCATTATCTGCTGCAGCGAAAAGTAAGGGTTTAACCGAATTGGCTGTTCCGCGGGATATCCGCTGGGTTAAAGCCTTACCAGTATTAGGCAGTGGAAAAACGGATTTCGTAACATTAAAACAGATGGCGTTAACAGGGGAATAATATGCAGGAGAGCACACCAAACACGCCACTGATGAGCACAGGGATGAAGGCCGTTCTGGCATCTCAGTTTCTTTCTGCGTTTGCAGATAATGCTTTATTATTCGCGATATTAGCGCAGTTAAAAGCGGAATTTTACCCAGAATGGAGCCACCCAATTCTACAAATGGTGTTTGTTTTCACCTATATTGTACTAGCACCATTTGTGGGGCAAATAGCGGATAGATTCTCAAAAGGTCGCGTGATGCTGTTTTCCAACATATTTAAATTTGTTGGAGCATTGGGGATCTGTTTAGGGGTTAATCCATTCCTATGCTATGGGTTAGTCGGTGTCGGTGCTGCGGCATATTCCCCTGCAAAATACGGTATTTTAGGCGAGTTGACTGGCGGCGATAACTTAGTCAAAGCTAACGGTTTAATGGAAGCCTCAACGATCGCCGCGATTTTAGTGGGTTCAGTGGTGGGCGGCATGCTCTCTGACATTAACCTATTATTGGCGTTGGGAACCTGCTCTTTACTGTATGCGCTAGCGGTCATTGTAAACTTTTTTATTCCACATTTAGCGGCTGCAAGACCAGGAACAGGATGGAATTTCAAACTGTTGCTGGTGGATTTTTTCTCCGCCTGTCGTATTTTATGGGCAAACCAAGAAAGCCGATTCTCCCTTGTGGGTACCAGCATGTTTTGGGGCGCAGGGGTGACATTACGTTTCTTGCTGGTGGCATGGGTGCCCGTGGCTCTTGGCTTGCAAGATAATACAACCCCGACCATTTTGAATGCGATGGTTGCAGTTGGTATTGTGGTGGGGGCAGGGTTAGCGGCGAAATTTATTACCTTAAAAACGGTTTACCGCTGTATTCCCGCAGGGATCGTGATTGGGGTTATGGTGGTTTTCTTGTCACTGCAAACCAATATTATTCCTTCATATTTTATATTGATGATATTAGGGATTTTTGGTGGGTTATTTGTAGTTCCACTGAATGCTTTGCTCCAAGAGAAAGGTAAAGAAACAGTCGGGGCAGGTAATGCCATCGCAGTACAAAATCTCGGTGAAAACAGCGCCATGCTATTAATGCTAGGGTTATATTCTCTGGCGATAAAGGTTGGGTTCTCAGTCGTGAGCGTGGGTGTCGGTTTTGGTGTAGTGTTTGCTATCGCGATTGCAGGGCTGTGGATTTGGGATCGCGCTCGTAAAAAAACAGCATAATGGTGAATAGCCAAATGATAGATGAGAAGCAACTCGAAATATTAAGTATTCAGTTAGGACAGCGTTTACTGCAACTTGATAAAACAGTGACGGCGGCAGAATCCTGTACTGGTGGATGGATTGCCAAAGTGTTGACGGATATCGCAGGCAGCTCAGCTTATTTTAACCGTGGGTTTGTAACTTACAGTAATGAAGCCAAGCATCAAATGATTGGGGTAACGAATGACTCATTAACGCGTTTTGGTGCAGTCAGTCAGCAAGTGGTTCAGGAAATGGCACTTGGCGCATTAAATGAAGCTCAAGCAGACTTTGCAATGTCAGTCAGCGGAATTGCTGGACCGGGCGGCGGGAGTGAAGATAAACCTGTCGGGACAGTTTGGTTTGGTTTTGCATTAAAGCAGGCCAATGGTACTGTGGATGTTGTGACTCGTCATCAGATATTCGAAGGTGATAGGTATCAAGTTCGTTTACAATCAACAGGTTATTCGCTGGAAACGCTTTTACAGTTAATATCTGAAAAATTTTCTTGATACTGTATGATTATACAGTATACTTAGTTCCAACAAATCGAATTCAATCGTTTTATTCGCAATGGTTACCACCATTGCCTTAGGGAGTGAACATGGCTATTGATGAAAACAAACAAAAAGCACTTGCTGCGGCATTAGGTCAAATCGAAAAGCAATTCGGTAAAGGCTCCATTATGCGTCTTGGTGAAGACCGCACAATGGATGTTGAAACCATTTCAACAGGCTCTTTATCTCTTGACGTTGCTTTAGGTGCGGGTGGTTTGCCATTAGGGCGTATTGTTGAAATCTACGGTCCTGAATCTTCCGGTAAAACGACATTAACTTTGCAAGTTATTGCCGCAGCACAACGTAGTGGTAAAACGTGTGCATTTATTGATGCTGAGCACGCACTTGACCCTATCTATGCGAAAAAATTAGGCGTTGATATTGATAATCTCCTGTGTTCCCAACCAGATACTGGTGAGCAAGCGTTAGAAATCTGTGATGCATTAACTCGCTCTGGTGCAGTAGACGTGATCATCGTTGACTCCGTTGCAGCATTAACACCAAAAGCTGAAATTGAAGGCGAAATTGGTGATTCTCATATGGGCCTTGCGGCGCGTATGATGAGTCAAGCAATGCGTAAATTAGCGGGTAACCTGAAAAACTCAAATACCTTGCTGATTTTCATCAACCAGATCCGTATGAAGATTGGTGTGATGTTTGGTAACCCAGAAACTACGACTGGTGGTAACGCACTGAAATTCTATGCTTCTGTCCGTTTAGATATCCGCCGTATTGGTGCAGTGAAAAACGGTGAAGAAATTGTTGGTAGCGAAACTCGCGTTAAAGTTGTGAAAAACAAAGTTGCAGCGCCATTTAAACAAGCTGAATTCCAAATCCTTTATGGTGAAGGTATCAATACCTTCGGTGAGCTGATTGACTTAGGTGTTAAACATAAGCTGATTGAAAAAGCGGGTGCTTGGTACAGCTATAACGGCGACAAAATTGGTCAAGGTAAAGCGAACTCGACAACTTACCTGAAAGAACACCCTGAAGTTGCACAAGAAATTGATAAAAAGCTGCGTGATTTATTATTAAACCACACAGGTGAATTTAACAGTGCAGCAACTGATTTCATCAGTGATTCTGATGAAGAAGAAGTTCCAGAAGAATTTTAATTCAACGCTAACTTGTTGAAATAAGCTGATATCAAAAGCGCCATTCTTAATTGATTGGCGCTTTTTTGTATCTGCCTATCACAATAATAGTTTATTGAACAGTTTTTCTGTGGAAAAATACCCTAGCCAGAGGTATAAACATACTTTCAGAAAATATTCAGACGCTTTACAATGAAAGCCGCGAATGGATGTATCTATATTTTACTTCTATACAAAGAGACTTTATCTTATCAGTCACTTTTTAATCGGAGAGTTGATTAGAGGTGATGCTACATTCCATCTCAACAATTCGTAATTCTGTTTCCAGCTTGATATCGGGATAAATATGAGTAAAAGCACCGCTGAGATCCGTCAAGCGTTTCTCGACTTTTTCCATACGAAAGGTCATCAGGTGGTAGCCAGCAGTTCGCTAGTGCCAAATAATGACCCAACACTATTGTTCACTAACGCAGGGATGAACCAGTTCAAAGATGTATTTCTTGGTCTGGATAAACGAGCATATTCCCGAGCGACAACCGCACAACGTTGTGTACGTGCAGGTGGTAAACATAACGACTTAGAAAACGTGGGCTATACAGCTCGCCACCACACATTCTTTGAAATGTTAGGTAACTTTAGCTTCGGTGATTACTTTAAGCACGACGCTATTCGCTTTGCATGGGAACTTTTAACCAGCGAACAATGGTTTAACCTGCCAAAAGAAAAACTGTGGGTTACTGTATACGCGACTGACGATGAAGCTTACGATATTTGGAACAAAGAAATTGGTGTTCCTGTTGAGCGTATTATTCGTATCGGTGACAACAAAGGTGCTCCTTACGCCTCTGACAACTTCTGGCAGATGGGTGACACAGGGCCTTGCGGACCATGTACCGAAATTTTCTTTGACCATGGCGATCACATCTGGGGTGGCCCTCCAGGAAGTCCAGAAGAAGATGGCGACCGCTATATTGAAATCTGGAACCTCGTCTTTATGCAGTTCAACCGTCAATCTGACGGTACCATGGAACCACTACCAAAACCTTCTGTAGATACAGGTATGGGGCTGGAACGTATTTCTGCGGTTCTGCAACACGTAAATTCGAACTATGAAATCGATATTTTCCGTGAACTGATTGCTGCAGCAGCAGAAGTGACAGGTGCAACTGACTTGTCCAACAAATCTCTGCGCGTTATTGCTGACCATATTCGTTCATGCGCATTCTTAGTGAGTGATGGTGTCATTCCATCAAACGAAGGTCGTGGTTACGTTTTACGTCGTATTATTCGTCGTGCGGTACGTCATGGGTACATGCTGGGCGCGAAAGAAACGTTCTTCTATAAATTAGTTTCTACCCTAATTAAAGTGATGGGACCTGCTGCGGAAGAGCTACAGCGTCAACAAGCTTTAGTTAAGAAAGTATTAAAAACGGAAGAAGAACAGTTTGCGCGTACTTTAGAACGTGGTCTGCAATTATTAGATGACGAGCTGGTAACACTGAAAGGCGATACGCTAGACGGTGAAACGGCATTCCGTCTCTATGATACTTATGGATTCCCGCTAGATTTAACGGCTGATGTTTGTCGCGAGCGCAATCTTAAAGTGGATGAAGAAGGCTTTGAGCGTGCAATGGAAGATCAGCGTCGTCGTGCGAGAGAATCAAGCGGCTTTGGCGCAGACTATAACGCACTGATTAAAGTTGACAAACACAGTGAATTCTCAGGCTATCAGCATGATGAACAGCAAGCGACTATCACTGCATTATATAAAGATGGTCAGCCAGTTGATTCCCTGCAAGCGGGAGATGAAGGTTTAGTCATTTTAGATAAAACCGCATTCTACGCAGAATCAGGCGGTCAAGTTGGTGATACTGGTGTTCTTAAAAATGACAGCGCTAACTTTACGGTTACTGATACTCAAAAATATGGTCAAGCAATTGGTCATGTAGGTAAAGTTGAATCTGGCTCATTAGTTGTTAACCATCGAATTGCGGCTATAGTCAATAGTGAAAGACGTAATGCTATTCGCCTAAACCACTCGGCGACTCACTTATTACATGCCGCATTACGCCAAGTCTTAGGCGAGCACGTTTCTCAAAAAGGCTCGTTGGTGAATGACAAGTATCTCCGTTTTGACTTCTCTCATTTTGAAGCGATGACACAACAGCAACTGCGTCAAGTGGAAGATATTGTGAACGCGCAGATCCGTCAAAACTCAGAAATTGAAACTGAGTTGATGGATTTAGAGGGTGCGAAAGCGAAAGGGGCTATGGCATTATTCGGTGAAAAATATGAAGAGCGAGTACGTGTTCTGAGTATGGGGGATTTCTCCATCGAATTATGTGGTGGTACACATGCTAGCCGCACAGGGGATATTGGTTTATTCAGTATCTTAAGTGAGTCAGGTACCGCTGCTGGGGTTCGTCGTATCGAAGCGACAACTGGCGCAACTGCAATGGAGCACTTACATGCTCAATCAGAACAACTTTCTGCTATTGCTCATCTATTAAAAGGTGATGCAAATAGCCTAGTTGAGAAAGTTAAAGCTGCATTGGAAAAATCACGAAATCTTGAAAAAGAGATTTTGCAATTAAAAGATCAGCAAGCCTCTCAAGAAAGTGCTTCACTAGGTAGTAAAGCGAAAGATGTTAAAGGTATCAAACTATTAGTTAGTCAATTAAGCGATACTGATCCTAAACTATTGAGAACAATGGTCGATGATCTAAAAAATCAGCTGAAATCGGCGATTATCGTGCTTTCAACCACAAGTGGTGATAAAGTCAGTATAATTGTTGGTGTGACTAATGATTTGACTGCTAAAATTAAAGCAGGTGATTTGGTATCCTATGTTGCTCAGCAAGTAGGCGGTAAAGGTGGCGGTCGACCAGACATGGCGATGGCTGGAGGTACTGACGTAAGCGCATTACCAACAGCGATGGAAAGTGTCGAACAATGGGTTGATTCGAAACTGTAATTGCTGCGAAGTTACCCCATTTTAATGGGGTAACTTTAATCTGTTGCAGCATTGTTAATATGTTGCCGGTAGTGTTATATTTTGCTTGTAAATAATTAGAATTATTGCCTTGATGGCATCAATGCTTTAGGTGAATGTCATTGCTTTACGTTTTCACGGTGTGTGATGGACAATAGCGGGGAATACCTAGAGACCCGACTCTTTTAATATTTCAAGGAGCAAAGAATGCTTATTCTGACTCGTCGAGTTGGTGAAACACTCATGATAGGCGATGAGGTAACAGTGACCGTATTGGGCGTAAAAGGCAACCAAGTACGTATTGGTGTTAATGCCCCAAAAGAAGTTTCTGTTCACCGTGAAGAAATTTATCAACGGATCCAGGCCGAAAAGACTCAACCAGACAATCAATAATAATGAATAAGCGTCCAGTGAGTTATCACACAGCAATCATGGGCGCTTGTCTTTCCCCTTTTTATCTTTAGTAATTCCTTAATCTTTCTATTTTTTAATTGGCTTAACACATTATGTTGGTGTTGAGCGCTATCTCTTTGAATGAATCCACCTTTCTTTCTGTACTATTTTTATGCCACTAAGCTATGTGCTATCAACTTTCTCTATTTTTTTCTGAATTTTTTATAATAAGAGTGAAGATAATAAAGGGGCAAAAAAGCACGGAAATATTGCTTTTTCGGTGTTAAACTAATCATCTTGCTTGTGAAATGTGCAAACGATCATTGGAATGCAAAAAGTTTGGAAAAATTGTTTGACTTCTAAGTCTAGGAAAGTAATATGTGCGCCACACAGAGACGAGATGTTTAAACAAAAACAAATCGTATGTGACTAAAATATGGTGAGGTGGCCGAGAGGCTGAAGGCGCTCCCCTGCTAAGGGAGTATGCGGTCAAAAGCTGCATCGAGGGTTCGAATCCCTCCCTCACCGCCATTTTAGGCTCTGCATCCGTAGCTCAGCTGGATAGAGTACTCGGCTACGAACCGAGCGGTCGGAGGTTCGAATCCTCCCGGATGCACCATTTTCTACCTTATAAGCAAAGCTGATAGGGTGATGTTTTGGTTTATAGCGAACTGAAACGAAAGTAGTTTAGATTTAATATGGTTCTTAAAGCTAATAAGATTTATAACCATAAATATTGAAGTAGATTTTGATTAAGCAGTATTGAGAGAGAAGTACGTATTGCACTAAAATGCATCCGTAGCTCAGCTGGATAGAGTACTCGGCTACGAACCGAGCGGTCGGAGGTTCGAATCCTCCCGGATGCACCATCTCTTAAACATTTCTGTTAGTATCAACAATTCTGTCATCAATTTCATAAATAAAAATTACTGCTGTAGTCATACAGCATCGATTGATAATCGACAAATTTTGCATCCGTAGCTCAGCTGGATAGAGTACTCGGCTACGAACCGAGCGGTCGGAGGTTCGAATCCTCCCGGATGCACCATCATTAAAAACTCCTCAATTTGAGGAGTTTTTTTTTGCCTAAAATCCTAACTTACTATCTTCCTTCCTTTTCTTTCTGTTTTCTCATCGGGTAAACCACACATCTAGACAGCGACAATTTATGTGATTTAAGCTAAAGTAATCACCTTATTAAAATAAAACTAAATCACAGGCGGGAGGTCGATTTGATCCCGGACGTATCAAAAGCGCTCTCATGGTTAGAAGCGCACCCGGAAATTCTCAATGGCATTCAACGTGGTATTGAACGTGAAACACTACGCGTGACACCTCAAGGTGCGTTAGCCGAGACATTGCATCCAGATGAGCTGGGGAAAGCCCTTACCCATAAATGGATCACCACGGATTTTGCGGAATCCTTACTCGAATTTATTACTCCTGTAGATAAAAGCATTAGCCACAACTTGGCTTTTTTGCGAGATCTACATCGCTATACGGCACGTCATTTACAAAATGAAAGAATGTGGCCGTTAAGTATGCCTTGCTTTATTGCAAGTGAAGATAAGATCACGCTGGCGCAATACGGTAGCTCCAATGTGGGGCAGTTTAAAACACTGTATCGTGAAGGGTTAAAAAACCGCTATGGGGCATTAAT
Source organism: Providencia sp. wls1922 (assembly GCF_009706505.1). Taxonomy (NCBI): domain Bacteria; kingdom Pseudomonadati; phylum Pseudomonadota; class Gammaproteobacteria; order Enterobacterales; family Morganellaceae; genus Providencia; species Providencia sp. wls1922. Next base: position 53,023 of record NZ_WLUG01000114.1, read on the forward strand.
GCAAACCATCGCGGGGGTTCACTATAACTTCTCATTCCCAATTGAGTTTTGGAAGGCGTGGGCGGGTGTTGAAGACGCAGAAAGCGGAAAGGAAAAAATTTCTGAAGGCTATTTACGCCTAATCAGAAACTACTATCGCTTTGGTTGGGTGATTCCATACTTATTTGGTGCATCTCCCGCTATTTGCGGCTCTTTCTTGAAGAACAGAGAAACCTCACTGAATTTTAATAAAACTGAGTGTGGTACTTATTATCTGCCTTATGCAACCTCATTGAGAATGAGTGATTTAGGTTACACCAATAAATCTCAGAGTGATTTAAATATTACGTTTAACCACCTTGATGAATATGTGGAAAATCTGAAGAAAGCTATTCATAAGCCTTCTACTGAATTTGAGAAGTTGGGCGTGAAAAAAGATGGCAAGTACGTTCAGCTGAACACTAATGTGTTACAAATCGAGAATGAGCTATATGCACCAATTCGTCCGAAGCGTGTACCACAAGGGAATGAATCGCCTTCTGATGCATTATTACGTGGCGGTATCGAATATATTGAAGTTCGCTCCCTTGATATCAACCCATTTAGTCCGATTGGGGTTAATGAAACCCAAGCTCGCTTTGTGGATTTATTCCTCATCTGGTGCGTGCTTGCAGATGCCCCGGAAATGAATGTTCAAGAGTTGGATTGCTGTCGCAAAAACTGGAACCGCGTGATCCTTGAAGGTCGTAAGCCGGAACAGGTGATAGGCTTTGGTTGTGGTAGCGAGCTTAAGCCATTGGTTGAAGTGGGACAAACGCTGTTTAAAGATCTGATCCGTGTGGCTGAAGTCTTAGATACCTGCTGTGATGCCAAATACAAAGATGTGTGCCATCAGTTTGTCGCCATGTTTGAAGATCCAAACTTGACCTATTCAGCGCTGGTGATGGACGAAATGCTGGAAAAAGGTATTGGTGGTTATGGGTTAGAATTAGCTGAAAAATATTATCAGCAGTTAATTAATGAACCTTATGAAGTGATCACTGAAGAGCAGTTTGAACAGGCGCGTTTGGCTTCAATTGAGAAACAAAAGCGAATGGAGCAGGATCAGAGCGAAAGCTTTGAAGAGTATCTTAAGATCCACGCTGGACGCTAAAAGAAAATGGCCACAACAAGGTGGCCAAACAAAAAATCTTTTAAAGAATTAGGGATGATAACAAATTGCGCGTCTTTCACATATTAAGACTCTGCATTTTTGGATTAGTTTCATTTTTTTTCAAAATTATTTTTTTTATTTTTATGGAGGTCATGAAATGCCGTTATTAGACAGTTTTACTGTGGATCATACGCGTATGGCTGCTCCTGCTGTTCGTGTAGCGAAAACGATGACAACGCCTCATGGGGATACTATCACTGTATTCGATTTACGCTTTACAGTCCCAAATAAAGAAGCAATGACAGAAAAAGGAACACATACCCTAGAGCACCTTTTTGCTGGCTTCATGCGAGATCACCTTAATGGTAACGGTGTTGAAATCATCGATATTTCGCCAATGGGATGCCGTACAGGCTTCTATATGAGCTTGATTGGTCAACCGGATGAACAGCGTGTTGCTAACGCCTGGAAGGCTGCTATGCAGGATGTGCTGCATGTGCAAGATCAAAATAAGATCCCAGAGCTTAATGTGTACCAATGTGGTACTTACAAGATGCACTCTCTTGAAGAAGCTCAGCAAATTGCTCGCAGTGTGCTTGCGAAGGATATTCTCGTCAATAAAAACGATGAGCTTGCATTGCCAGAAGAAAAGCTTGCCCAGCTTCACGTTTAATTATTGAAAAAGATAGACTAAAAAGCCTTAAAATCACCGATCAATTGGTCAGGTTTTTAAGGCTTTTTCCATTGAAATGAACAATTAAAATTCAGGGGCTTGTGAGTCAAAACCGAGCGGAGTGATTTTTACCTGCTTGATAATATTATCGCTGATCACTAAAACTTCGATAACATAGTGACCAACAACTATTTGTTCTTCAGGCTGTGGAATATCACCTAATACCTCTAAAACCATCCCATTAACGGTTCTAGGACCATCAATAGGAAGGTTCCAATCAAATGCTTTATTCAGGTCACGAATGTTTGCTGTTCCATCCACAAGGACGCTGCCGTCGCTCTGAGGCATGACTTCTTCAGCTAGAGAAGGCGACATTGATGTTGTGAAATCACCGACAATTTCTTCCAAAATATCTTCTACGGTGATCAAACCTTGGATCTCACCATACTCATCAACGATGATGCCAAGCTTCTCTTTTTTATGCTGGAAATTAACCAACTGAACGTTGAGTGGCGTACTATTGGGAATGAAATAGATACTATCGGCGGCTTTGATCAAATTCTGCTTGTTGAACTCACGTTTCTCTACCATCAATCGATAAGCTTCTCGCACACGCAAAATACCAATCAAATCATCAAGAGAATCACGATACAGGACAATACGTCCATGAGGGGAATGAGTGAGCTGCCTAACAATCGACTTCCAATCATCATTAATATCGATCCCCACAATTTCATTACGTGGCAGCATAATATCGCCAACGGTGACTTTGTCTAAATCAAGAATCGAAATCAGCATGTCTTGATTACGGCGGCTGAGCTTGTTTTTGGACTCATGAACAATGGTACGCAACTCTTCTTTATTGACCGCATCATTACGAGTATTTGAGACATTTATCCCACAGCAACGCATAAAAAGGGCAGAAATAGTATTAAACGCCCACACGACAGGTAGCATGATTTTTTGCAGTGGTGTAAGAATAAAGCTACTAGGAAAGGCAATACGTTCTGGATACAGTGCCGCAATGGTTTTTGGCATCACTTCTGCAAATAGCAGAATAACAAATGTGAGCACGCCAGTTGCAATGGCGACACCCATATTGCCATATAAGCGGATCCCGATAATGGTCGCGAGAGCAGAGGCAACAATGTTGATTAGGTTGTTACCAATCAATACTAAGCCCAGTAAGCGGTCGGGATGGCGTAGTAGTTTTTCAACACGGATAGCGGAGCGATTACCTTGTTTCGCTAAATGTTTTAACCGATAACGGTTCAACGTCATCATACTGGTTTCTGACGCTGAAAAATAAGCGGATAAAAAAATTAAAACAATCAGTATGATGATTAGAGTACCAGTAGATACTTCATCCAAAACAAGGTTCCTTTTTTATAACAGCCGTTTAAAGCTAAAATGGCTCTACGCCATGGTTAATTGCTGAATCAATCGATTACCAAAAAACGCCAAGGTAAGGATAAGTGAACCGCCCACATGGAAAAAGAGGACGCGTTTGCCTCGCCATCCACCATGAAAATGTCCCCACAGCAAAATAACGTAAACAAACCAAGCAATGACGGAGAGTACGGATTTGTGGATATTCTCTTTATCAAAAATGTTATCCATATAAATAAAGCCCGTGCACAGTGTTAAGGTCAAGAGAATGACTCCCACCTGAGTGACGTGAAACATTTTGCGTTCAATGACCATCATTGGCGGCATATCAGGGCTAAATTTCAGAATTTTGTTTTTAAGTTGGTAGTCAATAATGGCAACTTGAAATGCATATAACGCCGCGATAAGCAACGTAGCATAGCTTAATAATGCTAAGCCAATATGGACAAATAATGGGGTGCTTGCCTCTAAATGAGTGATAAACTCACCCGGCATAATTGTAGATAAAATCAGGTTAATAATCGCGAAACTATACACAATAGGGGTTAAGTACCACGCGCGCCCTAAATAGGAAACCACGGTCATAATCAAACACATTAAGAGGCTGACAGAGGAGCCTAAATTTAAGAGGGTGAGATTTTGCCCGCTGGCTTCACTAAAAATTTGTAATTTCAATGTGATTGCGTGAGTAACCATCGCCACGATAGCTAATAAAATAGCCAATCGACGATAAAGAGCTTGCTTGCGCACTTGTCCGGGAACGATCAGCAGCGGACTGACCATGTATGTACAAACTGCTATGACTGCAAATACGGGCATAGTATAGTGTCGTTATTCATTTTAAGTGGATAGTAATTAACTAGTATAACCCGTGCAAGTGTAGGCTCCAACTATTGGTATGACGTATCGCTGTATATTCTTTACTAATCGCTCATTTAGGCTAACTAAACGAAGCAGCGAAACCCCATCAAGTGTGATACAATCGGCGACCAACACAGCGTTGAATTGTGCCGTGGCTATCTTGAGTTTGCCCTTGAAATACAGCGCGCGAGTAACCAAATAAGGCTACATATAGGCCCATAACAGAATTGAGCTAAGACACATGTTTGATAATTTAACTGACAGACTATCGCGCACTTTGCGCAATATCAGCGGGCGTGGACGTCTGACTGATGACAATATTAAAGATACATTACGCGAAGTTCGCATGGCGTTACTGGAAGCCGACGTTGCTTTGCCAGTCGTCCGTGAATTTATTCAAAAAGTCAAAGAAAGTGCTGTTGGTCAAGACGTTAATAAAAGCCTAACACCGGGTCAAGAGTTCATTAAAATTGTTCAAAATGAACTGACCCGCGCAATGGGTGAAGAGAATCACCAGCTGAATTTATCTGCTCAGCCTCCAGCTGTTGTGTTGATGGCAGGTTTGCAAGGTGCGGGTAAAACAACCAGCGTTGCAAAACTGGGTAAATTATTAAAAGAAAAGCAAAAGAAAAAAGTCTTAGTGGTTTCTGCCGACGTTTATCGCCCTGCGGCGATCAAACAGTTAGAAACTTTAGCACAAGCGGTTGGCGTTGATTTCTTCCCATCTGAAGTCCAAGAAAAGCCAGCGGCAATTGTTCAAAAAGCCTTAAAACACGCACAATTACAATTCTACGATGTATTGTTAGTGGATACCGCTGGTCGTTTACATGTTGATGAAGCGATGATGGAGGAGATCCAAGAAGTCCATCGTATAATCAATCCAGTTGAAACCTTGTTTGTGGTTGATGCCATGACGGGGCAAGATGCGGCAAACACAGCGAAAGCCTTTAACGAAGCATTGCCATTAACAGGGGTTGTTTTAACCAAAGTTGACGGTGATGCGCGTGGTGGTGCTGCATTATCTATCCGCTCCATTACTGGTAAGCCAATCAAATTCTTAGGGGTTGGCGAAAAAACTGACGCCCTTGAGCCATTCCATCCAGAGCGCGTGGCTTCACGTATTTTAGGTATGGGAGATGTGTTATCTCTGATTGAAGAGATTGAACACAAAGTTGACCGTGATGAAGCAGAGAAATTAGCGAAGAAGCTGAAAACAGGGGATACCTTTGATTTCAATGACTTCTTAAATCAGCTAAAACAGATGCGTAATATGGGCGGAATGACCAGCATGTTGAGTAAGATGCCTGGTATGTCCCAGTTACCGGATGCGGTTAAATCCCAAATGGATGACAAAATTACTATCCGTATGGAAGCGATGATCCAATCCATGACGCGTAAAGAACGCGAAAAACCAGAGATTATCAAAGGATCGCGTAAGCGTCGTATTGCTGCGGGTTCTGGAACCACAGTACAAGAGGTTAATAAACTCTTAAAACAGTTTGATGATATGCAGCGCATGATGAAAAAGATGAAAAAAGGCGGTCTCGCCAAGATGATGCGCGGTATGAAGGGTATGATGCCTCCGGGTTTTCCGGGGCGTTAAGCAATAAAGCCTGAAACAAAAGTGTACTTTTGATTGATTTTTGCGTCAAAGTGAGTAAACTTTTCGGGCTTTTTATATGACAGCCGGACTCTATCCCTCGATGGAGTCTGGTTGTTTTGTTAACTAATGAGGATGTTATGGTAACAATTCGTTTATCTCGTGGCGGCGCTAAAAAACGTCCGTTCTACCAAATCGTTGTAACCGATAGCCGCAATGCGCGTGACGGTCGTTTCATTGAGCGTATCGGTTTCTTCAACCCGATCGCTGCAGGTCAAGCAGAAGAACTGCGTTTAGACCTGGACCGTATTGAGCATTGGGTTGGCTTAGGCGCAACTGTTTCTGACCGTGTTGCACAACTGGTCAAACAAGCTAAAAAAGTAGCTTAATCTGTCACGGTGGTAACAATGAGCAAGCAAACTAAACTACTGCCTCCTGCGAACCCAATTGTATTGGGCAAATTAGGCGCGGCATACGGTATTCGTGGTTGGCTCAAAGTTTTTTCCTCCACCGAACATGCTGAAAGTATTTTTGATTATCAACCTTGGTTTATCCAACGCTCTGGTCAATGGCAACATATTGAAATAGAAGATTGGAAACATCATAACAAAGATATCATCGTCAAGCTCAAAGGGGTCGAAGACCGTGATGCAGCTGCTCTATTGACCAATTTTGAAATTGCGGTTGATTCAACCCAACTTCCTGATTTGGACAACGACGAATACTACTGGAAAGACCTTATGGGCTGCCATGTAGTGACGTCTGAGGGTTATGACCTTGGTACTGTCATTGATATGATGGAAACGGGATCGAATGACGTTCTCGTCATCAAGGCAAATTTAAAAGATGCATTTGGCATCAAGGAGCGGTTGGTTCCGTTTCTTGATGGGCAGGTTATCAAGAAAGTCGATCTCTCCACCAAAACTATTGAAGTGGAGTGGGATCCTGGTTTTTAAATCTCCGGTTTACCGGTTTTTATGAGTGGGATAAATCATGTGGATTGGGGTAATTAGCCTGTTTCCCGAAATGTTCCGCGCAATAACCGAGTACGGGGTAACTGGTCGGGCAGTGAAAAATAGCCTGCTAACGGTTGAGTGTTGGAATCCGCGAGATTTTACTCACGATAGACACAAAACCGTTGATGATCGCCCCTATGGTGGTGGTCCAGGCATGCTGATGATGGTGCAACCGTTAAAAGATGCAATCCACGCAGCAAAAGCTGAGGCCGGTGATGGTGCAAAAGTGATTTACCTTTCACCTCAAGGTCGCAAACTCGGTCAAGACGGAGTTTGTGAACTGGCAACAAATGAGAAAATAATTCTGGTTTGTGGTCGTTATGAAGGTATTGATGAGCGGATCATTCAAACCGAAATTGATGAAGAATGGTCAATCGGTGATTACGTTCTCAGTGGCGGGGAGCTCCCTGCTATGGTGTTGATAGACTCAGTCTCTCGGTTTATTCCTGGAGTATTAGGTCATCAAGCTTCAGCTCAAGAAGATTCTTTTGCTGATGGCTTGTTAGATTGTCCTCACTATACCCGACCAGAGGTGTTAGACGGCATGCAAGTTCCTGACATACTACTTTCAGGAAACCATGCCAAGATCGATAGCTGGCGCATGAAGCAGTCACTCGGTCGTACCTGGCTTAGAAGACCTGAGCTTCTAGAAAGCCTAGCTCTGACTGACGAGCAGAGGATGTTGCTAGCTGAGTTCCAACGGGAATTTCAGGCTGAGCAACCAGTGAATCCAGACAATTAATTGTCTAAACATATCAGTTTACCTAGGGTAAGAGAGTTATTATGAGCAACATTATTAAACAACTTGAACAAGAGCAGATGAAGCAGGACGTACCTTCATTCCGTCCGGGTGACACCGTGGAAGTTAAGGTATGGGTCGTAGAAGGCTCTAAAAAACGTCTGCAGGCATTTGAGGGCGTGGTTATCGCTATCCGTAGCCGCGGTCTGCATTCTGCATTCACTGTTCGTAAAATTTCTAACGGCGAAGGTGTTGAGCGTGTATTCCAAACTCACTCTCCAGTCGTAGATAGCATTGCTGTTAAACGCCGTGGTGCTGTTCGCAGAGCTAAACTGTACTACCTGCGTGAGCGTTCTGGTAAGGCAGCTCGTATCAAAGAGCGTCTGAACGCCAAGTAATACGCTTTCGCTACATCCGAAAGTTAAAAGGCCCGCATCTGCGGGCCTTTTTTATATTCGTCATATTTCGCGTTGTGGCGGTGTTAGCTTCATTCAGCCACGCAGGTCACATACTTATGTATGCTCCCTGCACTGTCTTCATTTTACCGCCTAGCCACAGCTCGAACTATTTAGAATATACCGTTCAATAAATCTCATTTCGTAAATTTATATTTACAAATTTTGTTCGTTTTTTGCTTTTTAATATGAACTCATTCTCTTTGAATCCTATAATATTATTTAAATTCAATCATATAAAACAGTGTAACTTTTTGTGTACATGTAATTGAATTATTTTACGGTTTTGGATTGAAATCTTTACGATGCATGATATGTTATCTCTCACGCACCAAACACAAGATCGATAAATAACATCACTAACAAATAATAAGCTAATAAGTAGGTAATCAAATGATCATGCAAAAAGATGTACTCAATAACGTGAATATTCAAGACGAGCAGGTTCTTATCACCCCTGAAAGTCTGAAACAAAAATATCCATTGAGTAACAGCAATCTGCATGCCATTGCGACATCGCGTAAAGTGATTGCTGATATTATTCATCAGCGTGACCCGCGCTTACTCGTGGTATGTGGTCCTTGTTCAATTCATGATGTAGATGCTGCCATCGAATACGGTGAGCGTTTACAGAAGCTTGCTGCTGAGTTAAGTGATAGCTTATATATTGTGATGCGTGTGTACTTTGAAAAACCACGTACAACCGTGGGTTGGAAAGGCTTAATTAGCGATCCATTTATGGATGGCAGCTTTGAAATGGAAAAAGGGCTGCATATTGCCCGCGATTTATTGACCAACTTAGTGAATATGGGATTACCACTGGCGACAGAAGCGTTAGATCCTAATAACCCACAATACTTAGGTGATTTATTCAGTTGGTCAGCAATCGGAGCGAGAACCACGGAATCCCAAACTCACCGTGAAATGGCATCCGGCTTATCAATGCCAGTGGGTTTTAAAAACGGCACAGATGGCAGTTTATCTACCGCCATCAATGCGTTAAAAGCTGCAGCAATGCCGCACCGCTTTATGGGAATCAACCAATCCGGTCAAGTTTGCTTACTGCATACCAGCGGTAATAAAAATGGCCATGTGATCTTACGTGGTGGTAAAACACCAAACTATGATGAGCAAAGCATTGCGGCTTGTGAAGCTGAAATGAAAAAAGCCGGGCTAGAACCATCATTAATGGTGGATTGCAGCCACGGTAACTCAAATAAAGATTTTCGTCGTCAGCCACTGGTGGTTGATTCAATTATCGATCAAATTGTTAATGGTAATGAATCAATTACAGGTATTATGCTTGAAAGCCATATTAATGAAGGCAACCAGTCATCAGAACAGCCACGTGAAAATATGAAATACGGGGTTTCGGTGACAGATGCATGCATTAACTGGGAAGAAACTGAGTCTGTGTTGCGTAAATTACACCAAGCATTATCACCAGTGCTTGAGCAGCGCGGGCAAAAATTAAGCAAAGTGAGCTGAGCAAGGGATTGGTATGTCTGCTGAATTATCCCATTTACGGGAACAGATTGATGAAGTTGATAAGTCATTATTAGATTTGCTCGCCAGACGGCTTCAGTTAGTGGCTGAAGTTGGTGAAGTCAAAAGCCAGCACGGATTACCTATTTATGTGCCTGAGCGTGAATCTAGTATGTTGGCGGCTCGCCGAGCAGAAGCGGAGCGAATGGGGATCCCGCCTGATCTGATTGAAGATATTCTTCGACGGATCATGCGTGAGTCCTATGCGCGCGAAAATGACAAAGGATTTAAAACACTGAACCCTACCGCCGGTCCGATTGTGATCGTCGGTGGGAATGGGAAAATGGGGCGGTTATTTCATCGTCTACTTTCCCTTTCTGGCTATCAGGTTAAATTGCTGGGTGAGCAGGATTGGGATAATGCGGCTTCGATAGTCTCTGGTGCAAGCGTGGTGATGATTAGTGTACCTATCCACCTCACTGTTGATGTCATTAAACGTTTGCCTACTTTAGACCCAGAAACAATTTTAGTAGACATTGCTTCTGTGAAGCAAAAGCCACTCGAGGCCATGCTATCTGTGCATCAAGGCCCTGTATTAGGATTACATCCGATGTTTGGTCCTGATATTGGCAGTGTTGCCAAGCAAGTTTTTGCATTCTGTGATGGGCGAAAGGCGGAGTCTTATCAATGGCTGCTGGAGCAGCTACAAGTTTGGGGCGCACGTTTGAAAGCGATTAAGCCTGAAGAACACGATCGTAATATGAGTTTTATTCAGGCGTTACGCCACTTTACGACGTTTACTTATGGGCAAAATTTAGCGAAAGAGCAGGTTGATCTACAACAGTTGTTGGATCTCTCTTCCCCAATTTATCGTCTTGAATTGGCAATGGTAGGGCGCTTGTTTGCACAAGATCCACAATTGTATGCAGATATCATCATGTCTTCGGACGAAAATGTTGAATTGATCCGCCGTTATTACCAGCTTTTGGGGCAATCCATTGAAATGCTGGAGCGCAAAGATAAAGCTGAATTTATTCGACAATTTGAGCAAGTCAGCCAGTGGTTTGGTGAAGATGCACATCATTTTATGAAAGAAAGCCAGTCTCTATTACAGCGGGCGAACGATAACCGTAAATAATTTCTTTTAGCCATTACTCTATAAATCGATGAAAAAGGGTAATGGCTATCTTTATGCTAAAAGTGCTAAATGCATTTCCATTATTAATATTTATAATAAATAAGTAATTGTACTTATTTCTGTAGTTTATCCTAAATTTATAATTGAGCTTCTTCCTTAAGTAGGTTTATCCACCAATTAATTAGAAATTAATCAATTTATAATATCGATATTTATAAATTAAACGATTTATCTAATAAAGATCCCTTGCCATTGACCGATAACACTAATCATTAAATGATGATAAGTGTGGTAAACCTATGTCTTTTAAGAACCTCAAAATTAGTTTGAAATTAACTATCGCGTTTGGCGTTTTCATCACGCTAATTGTTTTAAGTTCTCTGTTTTCATTAGTAAATATGAATCGAGCAAATGAAAGCATTCAGAACGTCATTTTTAAAAGTTATCCAATAACCGCTAATGCAAACTCGGTGATGGATAATTTTTATTCTTATATTGGTATCCAAGAATTGATTTTATTGGATGACCGAGGGAGTGAAAAACGCAAGGAAGAGCTAGTTAAAATTAGCCAAAATATTTCTGATCTGTTGGATGAGTTGGATCGAAGTATAACTGATAGCCGTTCTCGTGAAGTGCTTGATAATATCCAAGAGGTGAGAGCTAAATTTATTAGTACTCAGCAACAGATGATGGAGTTTATGAATCAGGGAAATCGTCAAGCCGCGATTGAAATGATGATGACAAAAACATCAGCTATTCAGCGAGAATATCGTGAGCAAGTCCAAAACCTGATAGCCATCCAAAATATGTTGATGCAAGAAACGGGTTATCAGGTGGAAGATGACTATAAAGCAAATCGTGTTTTATTGGCATTTTTATCAATCATTAGCATTGTTGTGGGCTGCGTTATGGGGTGGTACATCACGCGTATTATCACTAAACCTTTAGAGCAAGCGGTTGATTTTGCTAAATCAATTGCCAGTGGTGATTTGACCCAAAATATTCAAGCGCAATCTAAAGATGAAACTGGGATCTTACTTGAATCGCTCAGTGAAATGAAAGGGCACCTACTTGAGATTGTCCAAGAAGTTCAAAATGGATCTGAGAGTATTTCTGCGGCAGCAGGGCAAATTGTTGCGGGTAATCAGAACTTAGCCGCTAGAACGGAAGAGCAAGCGGCTTCTGTTGAGCAAACGGCAAGTTCGATGGAGCAAATTACATCCACGGTACAGAACACCACAGAACATACCCATGAAGCGACAATGTTAGCTGATAATACGGCTGTGACAGTCAAAAACAATGGTCAGATGATGGTTCAGCTAACCGATAAAATGCGCGCAATTAATGGTTCATCTCAAAAAATGACGGATATTATTAACTTAATCGACTCTATTGCCTTCCAAACGAATATCTTAGCCTTGAACGCGTCTGTTGAAGCAGCAAGGGCAGGAGAGCATGGTCGTGGTTTTGCGGTAGTAGCGGGTGAAGTGAGATTATTGGCGCAAAAAAGTGCTGCATCGGCCAGTGATATTCGTTCGTTAATCGAAAACTCCTCTTCACAAACCCAAGAAGGTATGGAATTGGTTGAACAAGCTAGCCAGCAGATCCACGGTATGGTCGCCAGTGTTGAAGAGATGAATGCGTTATTGCGTGAAATTGGTCAAGCGAGTAGGGAGCAGAGCGATGGTATTTCACAAATTAACAGCGCCGTGGGGCAATTGGATTTAACAACACAACAAAATGCGGGGCTGGTGGAAGAGTCGGTCGTAGCGGCAGATTCGTTGAATGACCAAGCTTACCACCTTCAAGAGCTGGTTAATTACTTTAAACTCAGCGCGACAATACAAAAATCGTGATTGACAGAAATCGTAATTAATAAAAATAACACAGGCTAATGACCTGTGTTATTTTTTTGAGCCAAAATTAAGGCGTCATTTTTTCTGGCTCTACAGGAACGATATTTTCAGATGGGTAGCAGCCAAGAATTTTAATTGAGCGGGTGATCTCAGCTAATTCTTTCAGTGCTTGTTGCATATTATCTGAACGCAAGTTAGCGTGAACATCTACATAAAACATCTCTTCCCACGGCTTACCATTAATTGGGCGAGATTCTAATTTACTCATCACTATCTTATTATTTTTTAAGATAATTAAAGCATCCACTAATGCACCGGCTTGTTGACCTGTTGTGATCAATAACGTCGTTTTCGCTGGAACTTGTTCAGTTACTTCAATCGCTCGTGGAGCCACAACAATAAAGCGAGTCATATTAATTTGCTGATTCGCTAAGTTATGTTCCAAAACCGTTAAGCCATACAATGCTCCGCCAGCCTCACTACCTAATGCAGCAACATTAGGGGAATTATGTTCTGCCACTTTTTGCATTGCTGTAGATGTGCTGTCGCAATATTCAATTTTCCAATGAGGGAACTGAGATAAATATTGGCTACATTGCTGGAAGGGCTGAGGGTGGCTATAAACTGTATCAATCTTGCTTAATTCACTACCTGGCGTGGTCAACAAGCAATGGTTAATTGGCAAACGAATTTCACCGACAATGGACAATGATGTATTTTGCAGTAAATCGTAAACATCATTTATTGCCCCTGAGCTGGTATTTTCGATAGGTAAAATACCGTAATCTGCTTGACCACTTTCAACGAGTGAGAAGATATCTTGAAACTTATGGCAGCTGCATTCAACCAGTTGATCAAAATGACGAGCTGAATATTGACGCGCGGCAACATGGGAATAAGAACCTTTAGGTCCTAAAAATGCAAATCTTGCGGTATCACTTGGTGTCAGATTTAAATGTTTTTGTAAGATAGCTTGTTGAGTAAGGACAGAATCCTCAATGATCATCTGAAACAAGCGTGTAATATAAAAACCATCAAGACCCAGAGGTGTGCCTTTATTAATTAATACATCGAGTAATTGTCGTTCGCGCTCTTTGTCACGGATTGGGCGGTTATCATCGATTTTGGTTTCAGCAACTTCAATTGCATAGCCTCGACGTTTTGCAAGAAGCCCAAGGAGTTCACTGTCTAACTGGCTAATTTTCTCACGGACTTTCAGTAAATTAGTGCTATTTTCCATTCTGCGACCCTATCAAACATCAGTGAATAAAAAAGCCCCCTAGGTAGGGGGCTTTAAAATATTGTCTTCTTTTTTTTCTCGAACGACAAAAGCCCCTTAATGTGAGTGGCTAAAGAAGAAAAAGAAAACAGTATTTAGTTTCATGGGAAATCCTTTCGAGTGAAGTTATTCAAATAGACATGATAGTGAATGAGAAGTCAACAAAAAACAGCGCAGAATATAAAAACGCGCCCATGATGAGCGCGTTTGGAAGGTTTCAAGATAAGTGGATTGATAATATAAAAATATAACGTAACTACTTAAACGCAACTGATTACAACGTTTCTAGATTCGCTTCTTTTACACTATTAGTTGCCCTTCTTGATTCTCCTTTATGTTGCACTTTGTTTAACTGTCTTTCGAGTTTGTTGATAAGGTCATTTATTGCAACGTACATATCTTCATGCTTAGCACTTGCTACCAACTGTCCGGTAGCGGTTTTTATGTTGGCATCAACCATAAAACCTTGAGGCTCTTTCGATAGCACCACATGGGGGCTAATTAAGGAAACTTGCCATTTATCGAGTTTTGCTAGACGGCTTTCAATGTGTTCACGAATTGCTGGTGTGATGTCCATTTGTTTGCTAGTAATGTTAACTATCATATAGTTACCTCTCATTGTTTCCGTCTTTGATGAATTCAGAATACCGATATCTAGGAATAAAAAATTGATCTAGATCACACTTAAATTATGGGGAAGGGGGTACCCACTTGAAGTGTGATTTTGGCTAAAAAAGGCAGGTAAAAGGATTGCCAAAATAACTATATTGAGGGAGACTGAGAGAGTTGGCTATCAACACGGTAAATAGCCGGTACTTTTTTTGGGTAAAATTTTAGATTATGAATTTTAAAAGAAAAAGTTCAAAACTATCCCCACACTCTGATTCATCTTCAAACCCACTGCATTTCAAATCACGATTAAAATTATCAAAAAAAACAGCAGCCGAAGCTGCCGTTCTTATTTCAATCGATAGCGTTAAAAAGCAATTTATTGGTTTGCTGCAATAATGCTGCCGACTTTGTTTGCTTCTTTGTCTAAGGCCATCTCTTTATACGCAATTTCCATATATCCGAGCGCTTGACGCGTTGCTTCTGTATCTGGATAGTCACGTAACATTTGTTGGACACGATTAACAACCGCGACATAGGCCCCACGTTTGTTGTAATATTCAACGACAGAGAGATCAAATTTTGCCAAACGATCTTTTAAGTAAACTAAACGCTTACTTGCATCGTTGGAATATGGGCTGTTCGGATAGTAACGAACTAATTGGCTCAAGTCTTTGAACGCAACCAATGCGTGTTGTGGGTCTCTGTCAGAGCGATCGATACCAAAGAAACCTTGTAACATGCTGTCATCTAACGCCATTGCCGTTAAGCCACGCATGTAAAGTACGTAGTCAATATTGGGATGAGTTGGGTTTAAACGCATGAAACGGTCAATTGAAGCTATCGCCATTGGTAGCTCTGCTGATTTATAATAGGCGTAAATCAGGTCTAACTGTACTTGCTGAGCATACGGACCAAACGGGTAGCGGTTATCCAACGCTTCAAACTGTTTAATTGCCGCGTTATAGTTACCGTCCTGTAATTTTTGCTGACCTGTACTATAAATCTCAGCTGGGGAACTATCGGGGCTGACTTCGTTATTGCTGGAGCATCCGGCGAGAGCCAGGCTCAACGTGGCAGCTGCCACCAGATATTTCATACGTATCATCACGTGTTGGTTATCCTCTGACTGTATCGAGGGAGTCTATCCGTAAGGCTCCCGGCAAAATTCGAGTTACAATAGCATACATTTTAAATGAAACGGCAGCGCCGTCAAAACACAAACACCAAAAAGTAGATTAATTTATGGCTCAACAAGTACAATTAAGTGCAACTATCGCTGAATCACAGCTTGGTCAACGTTTAGATCAAGCTTTGGCTGAATTGTTCCCTGATTATTCACGTTCTCGAATAAAAGAATGGATCTTAGACGATAGAGTGCAGGTTAACGGCAAAGTTATCAATAAGGCAAAAGAAAAAGTTTTAGGTGGTGAACAAATTTCCATCGATGCCTTGATTGAAGAAGATAGCCGTTGGGAACCTCAAGATATTCCACTTGACGTTGTTTATGAAGATGAAGATATCCTAATTATTAATAAACCGCGTGATTTAGTTGTTCATCCGGGGGCGGGTAATCCAGACGGAACCATTTTAAACGCATTATTATATCGCTATCCTGAAATCGCGGATGTACCAAGAGCGGGCATTGTTCACCGTTTAGACAAAGACACAACTGGGTTGATGGTCGTCGCTAAAACGGTCCCTGCACAAACTCACTTAGTGGAAGCGTTGCAACGCCGTGAAATTACACGTGAATATGAAGCGGTCGCTGTTGGCCGTATGACAGCAGGCGGTATGGTCGAAGAGCCAATTTCTCGCCATCCAACCAAAAGAACGCACATGGCTGTTCATCCAATGGGCAAGCCTGCGGTAACTCACTATCGAGTCATGGAGCATTTTCGCGCTCATACGCGCTTACGTCTACGCTTAGAAACCGGAAGAACGCATCAAATCCGTGTTCATATGGCGCATATCAACCATCCATTAATCGGTGATCCATTATACGGCGGTCGACCACGTCCACTGAAAGGAGCAACAGAAGAGTTCCTCGAAGTGATGCGTAATTTTGATAGACAAGCGCTACACGCAACAATGCTGCGTCTTTATCACCCAATCACAGGAATCCAAATGGAATGGCATGCGCCATTACCTGATGATATGGTGAAATTGATTGAAGCACTGAAAGCTGACACTGAACTTCATAAAGACGATATGGACTGGTAATGAATACGTTGATTTTCCCTGATTGGCCGCAACCTAAAAATATTTCAACATGCAGTACAACTCGTGCAGGTGGAGTGAGCCTTCCGCCTTTTGATAGCCTAAATTTAGGTGATCATGTTGAGGATTTGCCTGAGGCAGTCAGTGAAAATCGCCATCGTCTTGAAAAGCTTGCTCAATTACCACAGCAACCCGTGTGGCTTGAGCAAGTACATGGTACTCATGTTCTGCATTTAATGGGAAGCGAGATTGAAAATCGTCAAGCGGATGCGGTGTATACCAACCAAGTTGGTCAAGTGTGTGCCATCATGACAGCAGATTGCTTGCCAGTATTGTTTTGCAGCCGCGATGGTAAAGAAGTGGCAGCGGCTCATGCCGGATGGCGAGGCCTCTGCAATGGCGTATTGGAAAATACGCTAGCGGCATTTAATGCACAACCGAGCGACATTATGGCGTGGATGGGGCCCGCTATTGGCCCTGAAAAATTTGAAGTTGGCGTAGAAGTTAAACAAGCATTTACTGGTCAATCTGCCGATCTTGCAGATGCGTTTACACCTCACAATGACAAATTTCTGGCAAACATCTATTTACTGGCGCGTAAAAAGCTACAAGCCGCGGGCATTTCAGCCATTTATGGTGGTGAGTTTTGTACGGTCAGTGATGAAAACAGATTTTTTTCCTACCGACGAGAGGGGAGAACGGGGAGAATGGCATCCCTTATATGGATAAATAACTAGTTCATGGAATAATATTCCAAATTAACAAATATTGAAAAAATAATCCCGCCTAAAACTTGAATATTTAAAAACAGACCGCATCTTATCTTCAGTAGCAATTTTAATCATATTCTATTGGAGGTGTTATGCGTCTGGATCGTTTAACTAATAAATTCCAGCAAGCTCTCGCTGACGCCCAGTCATTAGCCCTTGGGCGCGAAAATCAGTTTATTGAACCAATTCATTTACTCAGTGCTTTGTTTAATCAAGAAAGTGGTACCGTGCGTCCATTATTGACGACGCTCGGCGTGAACGCAGTTACGTTCGAAAACAAAATTGAAGATGCATTGGCTCGACTCCCTCAAGTGCAAGGTGTTGCTGGGGATGTACAACCATCAAGTGACTTAATGCGTCATTTGAACTTATGTGACCAGCTTGCTCAGAAAAATGGGGATGACTTTATCTCCTCAGAATTATTTCTGCTCGCTGCTTTAGAAGCCAATACAACCCTCGCTGATATGTTGAAAGCGGCGGGTGTTAATAAAGACAATTTGAAAAAGGCAATAGAACAGATGCGTGGTGGCGAAAAAGTGAATGACCAAAGCGCTGAAGACCAGCGCCAAGCTTTGAAAAAATTTACCGTTGATTTAACCGAACGTGCAGAACAAGGGAAATTAGACCCAGTTATTGGCCGTGATGAAGAAATTCGTCGTACCATTCAAGTATTACAACGTCGTACTAAAAATAACCCAGTATTAATTGGTGAACCTGGTGTAGGTAAAACAGCGATTGTTGAAGGACTTGCACAGCGTATTGTTAATGGTGAAGTCCCTGAGGGATTGAAAAACAAACGTGTTTTATCACTGGATATGGGGGCTCTGATTGCAGGGGCGAAATATCGTGGTGAATTTGAAGAACGTTTGAAAGGTGTTCTGAATGACCTTGCTAAACAAGAAGGTAACGTCATTCTGTTTATCGATGAATTACATACTATGGTGGGTGCGGGTAAAGCCGACGGTGCGATGGATGCCGGTAACATGTTAAAACCTGCACTGGCTCGCGGTGAACTGCATTGCGTGGGGGCAACAACCCTTGATGAATATCGTCAATATATAGAGAAAGACCCTGCGTTAGAGCGTCGTTTCCAAAAAGTATATGTTGCAGAACCATCCGTGGAAGACACCATTGCTATCTTGCGTGGTTTGAAAGAACGTTATGAATTGCACCATCATGTGCAAATTACTGACCCAGCTATTGTGGCGGCAGCGACGTTATCGCACCGTTACATTACTGACCGTATGCTGCCAGACAAAGCTATCGACTTAATCGATGAAGCGGGCGCTAGCTTACGTATGCAGATGGATTCAAAACCAGAATCTTTAGATAGATTGGAAAGACGTATTATCCAATTAAAACTGGAACAGCAGGCACTGAAAAAAGAGTCTGATGATGCCAGTAAAAAACGTCTGGAAATGTTAGAAGAAGAGCTGGCGGAAAAAGAGCGTGAATATTCTGCATTAGAAGAAGAGTGGAAAGCAGAGAAAGCATCATTAACTGGCACTCAACATATCAAAGCTGAATTAGAAAATACGCGTATTGAGATGGAAAAAGCGCGTCGTAATGGTGATTTGGCGAAAATGTCTGAGTTACAGTATGGACGTATTCCTGAATTAGAAAAACAGTTAGAAGTGGCGACGAAAGCAGAAGGTAAAAGCATGAAGCTTTTACGTAATAAAGTTACTGACGTCGAAATCGCAGAAATTCTGGCTCGTTGGACAGGTATTCCAGTATCAAGAATGCTTGAAAGCGAAAGAGAAAAACTGTTACGGATGGAGCAACAATTACATCAACGTGTGATTGGGCAAGATGAAGCGGTTGTGGCTGTGTCGAATGCTATCCGTCGTAGTCGTGCAGGTTTATCGGATCCTAACCGCCCAATTGGTTCGTTTATGTTCTTAGGCCCTACAGGGGTAGGTAAAACAGAATTATGTAAGGCACTAGCAAACTTTATGTTTGATAGTGACGACGCCATGGTTCGTATCGATATGTCCGAGTTTATGGAGAAACACTCTGTATCTCGTTTAGTCGGTGCACCTCCAGGATATGTGGGTTATGAAGAAGGTGGTTATTTAACTGAAGCGGTAAGACGCCGCCCATATTCAGTTATTTTGCTGGACGAAGTTGAAAAAGCGCACCCAGATGTATTTAACATCTTGCTGCAAGTATTAGATGACGGTCGTTTAACTGATGGGCAAGGTAGAACGGTAGATTTCCGTAATACCGTAATCATCATGACTTCAAACTTAGGTTCTGATCTTATCCAAGAACGTTTTGGCATGATTGGTTATTCAGAAATGAAAGATATGGTGATGGAAGTTGTCGCTCATAACTTCAGACCTGAATTTATTAACCGTATTGATGAAGTTGTGGTATTCCATCCGTTAGGTAAAGAGCAAATTACGAATATTGCGAATATTCAGTTAGCTCGTTTATATAAACGTTTGGAAGAACATGGTTATGAAGTCACTGCAACAGCGGCTGCATTAGAGAAAATTGGTGAAGCTGGTTTCGATCCAATCTTTGGTGCTCGTCCGTTGAAACGTGCAATTCAGCAAGAGATTGAAAACCCACTGGCACAAGAAATTCTGTCAGGCAGATTAATCCCAGGTAAACCAATTACTCTGGATGTTGAAAACGATGAAATCGTAGCGAAGCAGTAAGTAAGCGCTCGGTTATTGTCGAAAAGTAAGTTAAAAGGCGACCATAAGGTCGCCTTTTTCATATAAATATTGCCCCAAATGGCATTTTTTGTTGAAAAAATACACGTGAAGTATAAAGGATAATCAGTTAGAAATTATTTTGCAAAAAACACTTGCCAGATTTTTCTGACTCCCTATAATGCGCATCCACTGACCGGGAACAAGCCAACGCAAAGCGCGATGGACACTGAACCGGCAGCGAGAGAATCTGAAAAGATTAAGTAAAAAAATACTTGACTCTCAATGAGGAAAGCGTAATATACGCCACCTCGCGACAACGACCTAAGTTGATAAAAACTGAGTCGAATTTCTCAAGAAATGTCGCACCGCTCTTTAACAATTTATCAGACAATCTGTGTGGGCACTCACAGGACACTATCAAAAAAATATTTGATTTTAAGTCTTGAAGAGTGACTAACACGTTAATTCATATATATGAACTAATAGGTAATTTGGTTTCTTCGGAAATCAAACGACAGTAACATTCTTTGAGCGTCAAGCTTTTTAATTGAAGAGTTTGATCATGGCTCAGATTGAACGCTGGCGGCAGGCCTAACA
>NZ_WLUG01000115.1:0-100437 GCF_009706505.1 Providencia sp. wls1922
AAGACATTTATACCCTTGGATTTCGAGTTACAGCTAGGCGGCTAGAGAGGATATCCCGAGGAGCATACATAAGTATGTGACTAGGGTAGCCGAACGCGGCCAACAACGCTGTAGCACGAAAGACAAAGTATAAAAAAGACAAGGTATAAATAAAGGGAAAAATATGACATTCCAAATCGACACACTCACCACCCTCTTCCTGACTGTAGTTTGCCTACTGATGGGTGTTCACCTCAAAAAACGCATTGAATGGCTGCAACGTTTCTGTATTCCTTCACCGGTCATTGGTGGTTTTTTAGTCAGCTTGCTTATTTGGGGATTAAAGTCTTTCGATTTAGCTGAAATTACTTTCGATACCAGCTTACAGTCATTCTTAATGGTGGCATTCTTTACAACTGTTGGTATTGATGGCAGCTTCCGCGTATTAAAAAGCGGTGGACGCTTACTCATTACTTACCTATTAATTTGCTGGACATTGGTTATTTTCCAAGACACCTTTGGTGCTGGTCTGGCGCATTTATTAGGTATCGACCCGGTTATCGGGATCATGGCTGGCGGTGTTTCCTTAACAGGTGGACACGGTGGTGCGGCTGCCTTTGGTGGTATGGCTGAAGGTCTTGGCGTACAGTCTGCAACTGTTGCGGCTATTGCAGCAGCAACGTTTGGTCTGATTTCAGGAAGCTTATTAGGTGGCCCTATCGCGAGCTATTTAATTAAAAAACACAAAGTCACTATTCAAACCGAAGAACACATTGAAAGCGTGAAAGTTGAAGAGAAATTGGCTGGCAAAATCGATTCTATCGATGCCCATGCATTCTTAAAAATGTTAGCGCTTATTTTAGGTGTAATGGTTGTCGGTCAATTTGCTTCTGCGCAATTTACTAAAGCCACGGGATTCTCTTTACCAAGCTATGTCGGTGCAATGATTATCGCGATTATTGTGCGTAACATTAACGACCAAGTTGAAATTGTTCGTATTAACCAAAAATCCATCAACCTAATTTCAGATGTTTCACTGGGCTTATTCTTAACCATGGCGATGATGTCGCTTAAGATTTGGGAATTGAAAGTCATCGCCCTGCCATTATTCATCATCTTACTGGCGCAAACTATTGCCATCATCCTGTTCGTTGTTTTCGTCGTCTTCAGGCTGTTAGGCAAAAACTACGATGCTGCAGTAATGTGTTCAGGCATGATGGGACATGGTTTAGGGGCGACACCGAACGCAATGGCAAACATGTCATCAGTCTGTGAGCGCTACAAACAAGTTTCTATGAAAGCGTTTATGATTGTGCCATTAAGCGGTGCTGTACTTATCGACCTCGTGGGAATTCCTTACCACACTTGGTTAATTAACATGCTCAGCTAATTCCACTTTATCCCTCTTACCAACCATACGACAGAGTTTGGTAAGAGGGAGCATTATCAGTAAGCCACTTCCTTGTATACCCCCCGCCGACAAAAACAGGTAAACTCCGCACAAAGCTGATTTTTGTGGTGAACAATTTTGCTAACCTGTTTATAATCAGCGCCCCAAATAGAGGTATATCATGACTGCATCCACTTTTTCTGAACTTGAGCTTGATGAGAGCCTGATCACCGCGCTGACCAATAAAGGTTACGAGCGCCCGACGGCCATCCAAGAAGCGGCTATCCCTCCTGCAATGGATGGACGCGACGTTTTAGGTTCAGCCCCAACCGGAACAGGTAAAACTGCGGCGTTCTTATTGCCAGCCATTCAACATTTACTTGATTTCCCAAGAAAAAAATCAGGTCCGCCTCGTGTTCTGATTTTAACACCAACTCGCGAACTCGCTATGCAAGTCGCTGATCAAGCTAAAGAGTTGTGTGCACATAATCATTTAGACGTTGCCACCATTACAGGCGGCGTTGCGTATATGAACCACGCTGAGGTTTTCAGCGAAAACCAAGATATCGTCGTCGCAACCACCGGACGTTTGCTGCAATACATTAAAGAAGAAAACTTCGATTGCCGCGCCGTAGAAATTTTGATCCTCGATGAAGCTGACCGTATGCTGGATATGGGCTTTGCGCACGATATAGAAACTATCGCAGGCGAAACCCGCTGGCGCAAGCAAACCATGTTGTTCTCTGCCACTCTTGAAGGTGAAGCAATTCGTGATTTTGCTGAGCGTCTACTCGAAGATCCTATCGAAATTGAAGCAGATCCTTCACGCCGTGAACGCAAGAAAATCCAACAATTTTACTATCGCGCTGACACGTTAGAGCATAAAACTGCGCTGCTGTGTCACCTTATCAAGCAAGAAGACGTCACCAAATCGATAGTCTTTGTGCGTAAGCGTGAACGCGTGCGTGAAGTTGTCCAATGGCTGCGTGAGGCAGGGATTGAACCTTGCTATATCGAAGGTGAAATGGTGCAAGCGAAGCGTAACGAAGCTGTTCGCCGCTTAGTGACTGGACAAGTTAAAGTCCTCGTTGCAACAGACGTGGCTTCTCGTGGATTAGACATTGAAAACGTCAGCCATGTTTTTAACTTTGACTTACCGCGCACCGCGGATGTCTATTTGCACCGTATCGGTCGTACCGGTCGTGCTGGACGCAAAGGAACTGCTCTGTCTTTAGTTGAAGCACACGATTTCCCTCTACTGGGTAAAATCACTCGCTACATCGAAGACCCAATTAAGATGCGAGTGGTAGATTCATTACGCCCAACAACCAAAGCGCCTTCTGAAGCAATGCTGAATAAGCCAAAACCCTCTAAGAAAGTGCTGGCTAAGCGTAAAGAGAAGAAAAAAGAAGAGCAAAGCAAGAAAAAAGAAAAAGTACGCCATCGCGATAAGAAAAATATCGGTAAACGTCGCACTCCAGCTATATCATCTACAACTACGCCATCTGCAACTGCAGATAGCAATAAAACCAAGTAAAACTCAATCGAGTGATACTGACAAAAGCGGGCTTCGGCCCGTTTTTCATTTATTAACTTAAGTTCATTAACTTATAGACCTTCTCTCTCATAACCCGACTTTCATTGGTTAACGCTTCTGCTTTTATCATATGATTATCTAAAATATCTCGGCAGTTATAACCTTGATTATTTTCCATTCGCCAATCTGCGCCATTTGATAATAATAATTCAGCAACATCTAAAGAGTGGCTATTTAAAGCGTCATGCAACGGGGTATTTCCCAAATTATCTCTCACGTTGACCATTAAACCATTACTCAGCAAAATTTCTGATTGAGCCACTCTCCCGCTTTGAGCCGCTAAATGTAAAACTGTTTTTTGCTGAGCTAACTGCATTTTTTTAATTCCCTGCCCGTATGGAGATTCCAATAATACTTTTATAAATTGGCTATTACCTGCACGAACAGATTGCATTGCCAGTTTATCAATATCACAGTGCTTATTTTTCATTGAAAGTAGCACTTTAAATTCACTAATATTTTCTTTCTTAATTGAATTTTTACAACTTTCTTGCCAATTAAAACTTTGGTTTTGCTCTACGTTAGGAAATTCATTCAACATAGAATCCGCTGTTTTATCAAATTCACCTGTAATCGCATTCCAATTATTCCATGGTTTATGTTTGCACATCATCCTAATAATCTTAACCATTGAATGTGCAATAAAGCTCCTGGTCAACAAACGGTGTGGTAACCAGTCTTTCCAAGAATTATGTTCGCTGTAAGCCATTTTGATACGGTTTCCCAACGCAGAAGGGATTGGTAACGTGTTTTGAAGTGCATCAAGCCAATCATATTGAACAGTATAAAAGCGTATCAAACCTTCATCTGCTTGTTGCTTAGCAATGTTATAATCCATTCCAATTTTATGTACTGTATTTTGTGCAAGCCCTGAAGGACTAAATGAAATACAAGGTGATTGACTCGCCAATGCGGCTATTGATGCAAGACCGCCCCCTAGAGAGTGCCCTGTACAGATAATATTACCTTTCACGGCTCGATATAGAATATTAGTTAACCCTACCGCCTGAAAGAATTGAGGTTCGTAATATCCTAGCCCTTGCCGAATATTGGCATAAAAATCGACAATATCATTCGTTCCCGCAAAGCAAATAATATACAGACCATTAAAACAACAAATATTCGATTGAAAACCTGTAAATTCATTATTTAAAAGTTCTGCATCTATGCCTAATTCATTAATTTTTGACGTGCTGAGTTTTTCTACTCCTTGAATATCACGCCAATTACTATGATAAGCACCTTGTGATAGTAACGCTAAAAGATAATCTTTATTCTGCGCATCTCTTCCTAGAAACTCCTCTCTCGTAACATTTTTAGACCATTTATCACGAGGGCTACATAATGAATCCGAAAATGTATTTTGTTGATATAAATTTAAACCTTCTTCAACAAAAGAAAGTTCGTCCTTACTTACTGTCTGCTGTATTGCTGTACTGAATGGCATAAATTCTCCCTAACAAATGCTGTATGCTGGAAGAATATTGAAATATAAATAACCAAGGGGGGAAATAATCAACTTTGTTAGGGGCAAATAAAAAAGCCATTGAGAACAATGGCTTTTAGAATTTATTAAGATAAGAGATCTATTGACCCCTTAATGTTTATTACAGGCTTTCAGTGAAAGTACGAGTAATAACGTCACGCTGTTGTTCAGGTGTTAATGAATTAAAACGCACTGCATAACCAGAAACACGGATAGTTAATTGCGGATATTTCTCTGGGTTTTTAACTGCATCTTCTAATGTTTCACGGCTTAATACGTTAACATTTAAGTGCTGGCCACCTTCTACGCGAACAGTTGGTTTCATTTCCAAAGGAACTTCGCGGCTCTCAAAAGCTCCCAATTCATCTTTAGGAACAACCTGACCTTCGCTATAATCTGCTTTCGCACACACGCAACGAGCTTCATTTGTCTCGCTATCGATTAACCAGAAAGAGTTCAGCAGTGCTGCATTGTCACTTTTAGTAATTTGAATACCAGTAATCATCTCGACCTCCACGTTCGAATCAGATTTTGATCAATCTTTGCTAACTGTTTTTAATCGCTGTTGATTGGATAATTGGTCTAACCAACCTGTTTATCTAATATATACCAGCTAGAACCCCCGGATTCTTTGATATTTATCAAATGTTTTGTATGGTAATTAACCAGAGCGGTGCATCTTTATGATTTAAATCAATATTCATATTTAGACTTTTTAATTATTTTTTGTAAATTTTCAAATTAATTTGAATTGCTTTTAGGGAGTTAGCGCGGAACAACACTTTATCTATGCGTCATGAACCAGTAAGCTACGAACTATAAAATACATCACTATGGGATCATTCATGTCAAATACGATGACTTGGCACGACGTAATTGGTGCGGAAAAATCACAAACCTATTTCAAAGAGACTCTCGCGTTTGTCGCAAAAGAAAGAGAAAGTGGAAAAGTAATCTACCCACCACAAGAAGATGTTTTCAATGCGTTTCGCTATACCGAATTAGCGGACATCAAAGTCGTGATCTTGGGGCAAGACCCTTATCATGGACCAGGACAAGCACACGGATTATCCTTTTCTGTACGTCCGGGAATTAAAGCACCGCCTTCACTCGTCAATATGTATAAAGAGCTTGAAAAAGATATTCCTGGGTTCGTCCGCCCGGGACATGGGTACTTGCTTAGCTGGGCGCAACAAGGGGTTTTACTCCTCAATACAGTATTAACTGTAGAACAAGGCAATGCGCACTCACATGCACATCTAGGCTGGGAAACGTTTACAGATAAAGTGATTCAGGCGATTAATGACCATACTGAGGGCGTGATTTTTCTTTTATGGGGCTCTCATGCACAGAAGAAAGGTCGCATTATCGATACTAAACGCCACCATGTGCTTAAAGCACCTCACCCATCACCACTTTCTGCGCATCGAGGCTTCTTAGGATGTGGTCATTTCTCGAAAGCTAATCAATTGCTTGAACAGCAAGACCGCGCACCTATTGATTGGTATCCGGTTATTCCTGAATAGATGCATTCTATAGCGATAAAATGCATTGGTGATAAAGTTCGTAGAAGTTCGCAATAGAAAAATGGGATGCTCAGCATCCCATTCTCGTTATATACCCTAAAATTATTTATGCTCTAAACTTATTTAGAAACAATGACCATTGCAGGGCGCAACAGACGGTTATTCAAGGTATAACCCTTTTGCATCACGTTAATCACTTGACCTGCACTATGATCTGGGGATTCAATCATGGTCATTGCTTGGTGAACTTCCGGGTTGAATGGCACATTTGCCGCATCAACAGGCTCAATACCAAACTTAGAAACGGCATCTAAGAACGTTTTCAACGTAAGATCTAGGCCTTCTAGCATCGCTTTGGACTCTTCGTTGTCACGATCAGCTGCCTCAATTGCACGCTCTAAGTTATCAATAACAGGCAACAATTCATTGGAAAACTTCTCAAGCGCAAACTTGTGGGCTTTTTCAATATCTTGTTCTGTACGACGACGAATGTTTTCGATTTCAGCGTGAGCACGTAACATCGCTTCGCGTTCAGTTTTACGGGAAGCTTCAAGTTGCTGTTCAAGCTCAGCAATACGCGCTGCTAACGCTTGTTCTTCGGCTTGTAAATCAGCTTGTTGAGTATCAACTTCTTGCTCTGCTTGAACTTTTTGTGTTTCATTTTGCTCAGAAGCTTGCTCATCATGCATGTTTTGTTCTTTACTACTCATGAATATCTCCGCGTATTTAGCAATAATTCTATCTATGGGAGTATTATGGGGATCTAATACAGGGATTCAAGGGAAGTCATACAACGAGGAGTTAAAAAAGTATGCAAAAGGCTAAGATGACACCATCTTCACAATTTAAAACTATCGGTATTGTCGGACACCCAAGGCACCCTGAAGCACTGGCGACCCATGAACTTATCTATCATTGGCTGATTTCAAAAAATTACCACGCAATAATTGATAAACAAGTGGCTAAGGATTTGAAATTAAAAGATGCCAATACAGGAACTTTAACAGAAATCGGTCAACAAGCCGATTTAGTCGTTGTGGTTGGCGGCGATGGCAACATGCTTGGGGCCGCGCGAATTTTATCCCGCTATAACAATAAAGTTATTGGCGTAAACCGCGGTAACTTGGGTTTTTTAACCGACCTAGACCCCGACAATGCCCTTCAACAACTGTCCTGTGTTCTTGATGGGGAATATCATGAAGAACAGCGCTTTTTATTAGAAGCTCAAGTAATCAAGGCAAATCAAAAAGCCCGTAAAAGTAGCGCCATCAACGAAGTGGTTCTGCACCCAGGTAAAGTCGCTCATATGATTGAGTTTGAAGTTTACATTGATGAAAAATTTGCGTTTTCACAACGCTCAGACGGCTTAATTATTGCGACCCCGACAGGCTCAACAGCCTACTCTTTATCCGCTGGGGGACCTATCCTTACACCAAATCTAGACGCTATTGTACTCGTGCCGATGTTCCCACACACCCTATCGTCTCGCCCATTAGTTATCAGCAGCGACAGCAGTATCCGCTTAAAATTTTTACGAACCAATATTGATTATGAAGTCAGTTGTGACAGTCAAATTATGCTACCTATACAGGATGGCGAAGAGGTGATTATAAAGCGCAGCTCGAAGAGTCTGAATTTAGTTCACCCAAAAGATTACAATTATTTCAATACATTAAGTTCAAAACTCGGTTGGTCTAAAAAAACTTTTTAAATTTTTTGCACTGCCTCTTTACTGTATAAAAAAACAGGTTAAACTGTACGAAAACACAGGTGTGTATTTAAACAGGAGAGCGCAGATGCTAACCCAACTAACCATCAATAATTTTGCTATCGTTCGTGAGTTAGAAATCGATTTTCGTAGCGGTATGACGACAATTACAGGTGAAACCGGTGCGGGTAAATCCATTGCTATCGATGCTCTTGGTTTATGTTTAGGTAACCGAGGTGAAGCCAACATGGTTCGCCCTGGTGCTCAACGTGCCGACTTATGTGCTCGCTTTTCACTGTCTGATGCTCAAATGGCAGCAAATTGGCTCATTGAGCATCAACTTGATAATCAAAATGAATGCTTACTGCGCCGCACCATCGCAACCGATGGGCGCTCTCGAGGCTTTATTAACGGTGTCTCCGTTCCCCTATCACAATTACGTGAACTTGGCGCATTACTGATCCAAATTCATGGTCAACATGCTCACCAGCTATTATTGGATAATGATCATCAACAATCCCTACTTGATGCCTATGCTAATCAGCAAGAATTACTCGCTCAAATGAAGCAAACGTGGCAAAAGTGGCATGAGTCCTGTCAGCAATTAGCTGTTTTTCAAAAACAAATGCAAGAGCGTGAATCTCGCCAGCAATTGCTGGATTATCATTTAAAAGAGTTAAATGAGTTCCTACCCGTTCAAGGGGAGTTTGAGGAAATTGATCAAGAATATAAACAACTTGCTAATCACGGGCAATTTTTAACTATTGGGCAAACAACAACACAAATTCTGACAGAAAGTGACGATGCGAACGTTATCAGCCTTCTCAATATGGCAAAAAATGAGCTTTCTGATTTAGTTGCTCTGAATCCTAAATTTTCAGGGTTATTGGATATGCTGGAAGAAGCGGCCATCCAAGTTAGTGAAGTCAGTGACGAAATTAAACATTACTGCGATCAATATGAATTAGACCCAAATCGTTTATTCGAATTAGAGCAGCGAATTTCCAAACAAATTAGTTTGGCACGTAAGCATCACGTCACACCTGAAGCCCTACCTGAACTTTTTCAACAATTAGTTGAAGAACAAAATCAGATAGCTAACCAAAATGAAGATTGTGAAGCTTTAAATGCGCAGGTCATTGCTGACCACCAAAAAGCGTTAGAATGTGCAGAACGTTTACATCATGTACGTCTGCATTATGCACAAGAGCTCAGCCAGCTAATTACCAGCAGTATGCACCAACTTTCAATGCCTCATGGCCTCTTCACGATTGATGTAAAATTTGTTCCTGAACATTTACAAATTGATGGTGCCTGCAAAGTCGAATTCAATGTCACCACTAACCCAGGACAGCCACATCAAGCATTAGCGAAAGTCGCATCAGGTGGTGAGTTATCTCGCATCGCTTTAGCCATTCAAGTGATCACCGCGAAAAAAATGGATACTCCAGCTTTAATTTTTGATGAAGTGGACGTGGGGATCAGTGGTCCAACCGCCGCTATCGTCGGGAAATTACTCCGTGAACTTGGTGAGTCCACCCAAGTTATGTGTGTAACTCACTTGCCTCAAGTTGCAGGCTGCGGTCATCACCATTTTTATGTTAGTAAAGAAACGAACGGTGTGGAAACCGAGACTCATATGCAATTACTGGATAAAAAATCTAGATTACAAGAACTTGCACGGTTACTCGCTGGTTCAGAGGTAACAAAAAATACATTGGCTAATGCAAAAGAGTTGCTCGCAGCTTAAATTTCGACAACTTTTTTTATCTCCTGTTGTCTTAGAGTCGATCTGGAAGGTTTTAAATTGTATCAATGTCGATTATCATTGATGTTCTGACTCCAAAAGGAATGAGATATCCATGCGTTATAAATTGTTAACTGCTGCAGCACTATCATTCGCATTAATGTCCACGGGCTGTTCAATGATGGAACGTCTTGTCTATCATCCGGATATTAACCAAGGTAACTACCTAACGGCGAAAGATGTTGCGAAGATTAAAAAAGGAATGACACAGCAACAGGTTGCTTATGCTTTAGGCACGCCAATGATGACTGACCCGTTTGGTTCTCAGACTTGGTTTTATGTTTTCCGCCAAGAGCTGGGGCATGACCCAGTGAAGCAAGAAACATTGACGCTGACGTTTGATCGCAACGGTATCCTGACAGATATCAAAAACGAAAAAAACCTTGAAGCACAACAAGCCATGGAAGCTGGTGAAGTTAAAGCATCAGAACCAAAAGCAGCGGAATAACACCCTATATAGCGTAATGCTTGAGCGTGTATAACTTGAGTATATAAGTAACTACCTGCCCAATTATATGATGGGATAACAAACAGGTAGTTACTTTAGTGCTTTTATTTATCCCTTTATAGCTTCTCGCCAATACTCCTCTACGTTCTAGCCTATCAATCGACGCATCCATCGCACCCGCAAAGAAAAAACCTATATATTTGAAACAAAAAAACCGAGCTTTCACTCGGCTTCATATCATATAGATGCGTTCACTACGCAATATCTTATTTATTATTCTCTTTCGATTTTTCAGCTCGCTTGCGGCGTAACTCTTTCGGGTCGGCAATCAATGGGCGATAAATTTCGATTCTATCCCCTTCTTGAACGACATCACCCAATTTCGCAGGCCGACTATAAATGCCCACTTTATTTTTCTTTAAATCGATATCTGAACGCAACGTTAAAATACCCGATGCAATAATTGCATCTTCAATCGTGGTTCCTTCTGCAACTTTTACAGGAAGCAAAAATTGCTTTTCAGGTAATGCGTAAGTCACTTCAATATTGATGTCAGACACGGTAAACGACCTTAGCACGAGATGTAAATGCTTGAACCATATTGTTGGCCAGCTCTTTGAATATTTTACCGAATGCCAACTCAATCAGCTTATTCGTAAATTCAAAATCAAGATGAAACTCAATTTTACAGGCGTCAGCACTCAAAGGAATAAACTGCCATCCCCCAGATAGAGTTCTAAAAGGACCTTCAACTAACTGCATTTGGATACGTTTATTATCTTCCAGCGCATTTTTAGTAATGAAGGTTTTGCTAATTCCCGCCTTTGAAACCTCAACTGATGCCGTCATTTCTTCTGAATTTTGGCTAATGATTCGGCTTCCAACGCATCCTGGTAAAAAACTTGGATATGAAATCACATCATTCACAAGTTTATACATTTGTTCTGCGCTAAAAGGGACTAACGCAGAGCGACTAATCTGTGGCATATCAATTCCTATCCCCAAAAACTGCGCATATAATAGCACCATTGATGGGTTACTCAAAAAACAAAACCCGTGCAGGGCAAGAAATGCACAATCGCAAAAATATCAGTGTTGAACGATTTCATTCAACGCATCTTAACGTATAATGAATGAACTATGACAAAGAAAAAACCATATAAACCCGGTTCAGCAACAATTGCTATGAACAAACGTGCTCGCCACGAATATTCTATCGAAGAGGAGTTCGAGGCGGGTTTATCCCTACAGGGTTGGGAAGTTAAATCATTACGTGCGGGCAAAGCCAACATTGGCGATAGCTACGTTTTACTGCGCGATGGTGAAGCCTATCTGTTTGGTGCCAACTTTACACCACTGACAGTCGCATCATCCCATGTTGTCTGCGACCCAACCCGCAGTAGAAAACTACTTCTTAATCAACGTGAATTAGATACCCTTTACGGTAAAGTTAACCGCGAAGGCTATACTGTCATCGCTCTTTCCTTATATTGGAAAAACGCGTGGTGCAAAGTAAAAATTGGCGTCGCCAAAGGTAAAAAAGCCCACGACAAGCGTTCTGATATCAAAGATAGAGAGTGGCAATTAGATAAAGCACGTATAATGAAACATTCTAATCGCTAAGTCCTAGCTTTATAGAGTTATTTTCTGTTATACTGCACTCACAACTTGGGGCTGATTCTGGATTCGACGGGATTTGCGAAACCCAAGGTGCATGCCGAGGGGCGGTTGGCCTCGTAAAAAGCCGCAAAAAAATAGTCGCAAACGACGAAAACTACGCACTAGCAGCTTAATAACCTGCTTAGAGCCTTCTCTCCCTAGCCTCCGCTCTTAGGACGGGGATCAAGAGAAGTCAAACCCAAAAGAGATCGCGTGGATACCTTGCCTGGGGTTGAAGCGTTAAACTTAATCAGGATAGTTTGTTGGTGGCGTGTCTGTCCGCAGCTGGCAAATGAAATTAAAGACTAGACTAAGCATGTAGTACCGAGGATGTAGAAATTTCGGACGCGGGTTCAACTCCCGCCAGCTCCACCAAATTTTAACTGTCAGTGATGTGACAACAACTTTAAAAACAGCAAGTTAGTAAAGTTGAGCAGACAGTAACATTACCCAGAATGGACTTCGAAATGCACGTGAAATGCACGCGCACTAGAAAAATAGAAAAGCTCACTTCGGTGGGCTTTTTTATTCTCTATTGTACTAAGAGATAAATCTAATGAGAAAGGCTTGTATTGAATTACATTCAACAATGCAATATCGATGAAATAAATTTAATGATTTAAAAACACCAAGTTACCTTAAATAAGGTCATTATTTAAACACAATTCTTATACATTATCTTATACACTTGATTTCATATATGACAAAACTGTTCCATTTCTAGCTACTCCTTCTAAAAGAACATTTTGCTTACACTCTCAAGCCTATTCATTTAAGTACTGAATAAAGCAAACTGGTACTTATATATTCAAATTCTTAACATAAAAAATTGTAATATTAGTTGTGGTCGTTAATTTCACGATGTAATCCTAAAAAATCACTGACTAAATTTGATATTCTATAAAAGTCATTTCACTTAAAATTTCACTTCAAAATATTGGAGACTTCATGAATATCACTCAATTATTTCTATTAGCTTTAAATTGTATCAATGAGCATCGGGAACCATCACATACTGAGCAATCAATAATTTATGTATTCTATAGAACAAACATTGCTGGATTGATTTCTATAGATGAATTTATGGACAAATTCGTTGAGCTATCCGTTTACTGTGATTCATCAAAACAAAACAAAGCGTTTGCTATCAAACTTATTAAAAAACATTTACATCTATCAGCAAACAAACTGACAGTGATAAAAAGTATGCCTACCTAATAGTAGGCACTCCAAAACTACTCTTAATAATGAGGAATGCCTAACTAATTCACTTAATAGTTAACGCTACTGAACTTCCCACATCACCTCATTAAAAAATTCTTTAATATCAACACGTAAAATCTTAAGAGCTGAAACCAAAGTATCTATATCTATTTTATTTATTCCTCGTTCATAACGATATAACTGCTGTGCGCTTTTACACCCTATCAGTTGAGCAAATTCAACAGCTGTATATCCAGCGTCACGTCTCAGACCTTTAATCTTATTTCCAATCAATGTTGTTACTAAGCCATCAGAATTCATGCTTCGATACTCCATTCCTATAATTAGACACAATCTATCGGGCTCTCCAATTTATGGATTACTAACTATCCACATTCTTATCTCATTTATAGATAATCAACGAAAGATAATTTTGACTTGATAAATTTAAATTAATCTTCTAATAATATTGACTTTGCTAATGTTTCTTATTATTTATAGGTAATAGACTTATTTCAATAGGCATTACCACTAAAAGATGAAGAGGAATATTTATGAATAAGTTTCTAATTTCTGCTTGTATGATTGCATCAAGTGCTCTGTCCTTTAATGCATTAGCCGCAGACAAAATGACCTCAACTCCCGAAAATATGACATGTAAAGAGTATGTGGACTTAAACCCTAAAAGCTGGGCTCCAGTTGCCTTATGGGTAACATCACAAGATACTCAGTTTAAAAGTGGAGACTGGGTGGCATTATCTGAACAGAGCGTTGCGGAAGCTCCTTTAATCCTTGAGTTTTGCAAGAAAAAACCTGAAGGAACTTTAAAAGATTACCTTGCTAGCAAAAAATAAAATTTTTTAACTGGTAATAGCCGCAGTTTAATCTCTGCGGCTATTTAGATTACT
This sequence comes from Providencia sp. wls1922, assembly GCF_009706505.1. NCBI lineage: Bacteria > Pseudomonadati > Pseudomonadota > Gammaproteobacteria > Enterobacterales > Morganellaceae > Providencia > Providencia sp. wls1922. The sequence goes on from NZ_WLUG01000115.1 coordinate 13,712, forward strand.
CACAGCAATTCTATTTGCTCTCCCCCCATCCTTCATACCAATACAGTGACCGTTTTATAAACTTCACGGCTTCAATGAGTTAAATAGAATCACTCAATATTAACTGAGATTGATCTATTTATTGCTTTAATGCACGCCCGCCTCTTCGTTGAATATTTCAGTTCGCTTTATATTTGTAGTACTCGATACAACGACTGCATATGCACGCAAAGATACAAATAGCCTTCCTCCAAATCCTGTGGTTCAAATAGGAATGTCACTGCTCATTAATAAGCTATATGGAAATAAATGAAGAAGAATTATGTTTACAAGCGATAATCATCGCGGGATGAATTGTAGTCTTGCAACCATTTTTATGGTACGTGATATATCTAATTGTCACCTTCACATCTTTAACCGCCGCTTTAAGTGTGGCATACAAAGAACAAATCAGTCTTCGATCTTTTTCTGTCGCTATTACCGTAGTTTGAGGCGAGTATTTAATGCCATTGATGAAAATTTCTACGCGGGTAGAGTGAATAGCTCCCGGCACAGATCCCTCCGAGGTGAATTGCATCATTGGCATCAATAAGTCAACATCATAAGGCATTCCGCCCTTATAAATTACCGATGTTTCTATAATTTGGTCATAACGCTTACCATGAATCTCGCCCTTAGATACTTCCTTATAAATTGTCGCAGTTGCATTATCACCAACAAGTTTATCTACATAAACAGTTCCTCTAAATTCACCATCTCTAGCATAAATCTTTCCTCTAAATACCCCGTCATTAAATTCAGGAGTACCATTTTTATTAATTTGCCATCCTGATTTACCCGAAACGAAGTTATTCGACTGAATAACATTTCCTATCTTAGCGTTACTAATCGATGCATCCGCGATGAATGACTCACGCATGTATATCTGCCCATTTTTCATGAACATCAAGGGTTCCATCTTTCCTCGTGTTGGGTTTAAAAAAGCAAAATTATTTGCATTAAACCCAATGAACGATTCAATTTTTCCCGCTTTCACTTCAGCACTAATAACCATGCTGGCTGCATTATATTTTTTCCCATCCACCATGATTGTGATGTTTGTACTGTGCATCGCGTACCCGGCATTTTGTTTAAATTCCGCCTGCATCTTGGAGTTAATCAACGCACCTTGATTATCCAGTTTCACCTGAACTTGCTTCTGTGACTCACTGAAAGACCTGTCTAAATTCGTCACCGCTTTATCAAGCCTAACAACTCCTGCGTTTACCCCATTTATTGATGCTGTCACTTGAGCGTATTTTTCTGCCCATGATTTTCGTTCGTCAGCAAACGCTCGCTCTAACGTTTTATGTTGAGATTGCGACTGTTCATGGTTTACCGTAACCTCTTTCTTCACTTCTTTAATTGCCGCACTATTGACTAATATTGACTCATTTAACCAATTAAGTTCTTGAGAGAGCTGTTTCCCAGCTTCTGTCGACATGAAATGCTCGTTCAAATCCGGCAAGATGGTATTCACATCAAACTCTGACTCTCCTCGTACCCATTGAGTCCACTCGGATTCATTACCCGATTTATCAACAAGTCTTGCTCTGAAGTAAAATACGACGCCAGCGGCTAAACCTGCCATCTCATAGTTTCTTGACGGATAAGGGACATCAGATAACAGCATCAAATCTTCACCATTAGGGGTCTTACTGTACTGAATTTCCGTTTTCAATGTGTCACTGGTATTTTCATCAAACCCCCAATCCAACTTAATGCCAAACACCCTTGGCGAGGCTTTAAAATTGACAGGCTTCGGTGGATTACCCACTTTTCCTGTCAGGCTAGTTTCAGGGGCATTCGCCCAAATACTGGAGATTTCAGACGCATTAACCGCTCGGACTCGCACTTGATATCGACCAGAATAAATTCCATCAACCTCAAACCCTAGCGAGGACGTTCGAGGCACGTTGATCCAGTTACCGTTATCGCGGCGCCACTGCGCTTCATACGCAATCGCACTTTCTGGCGCTTCCCAACTGACACTCAGCGTAGAAAAAGCAATGCCCTGCTCCACTCTAGAATAAGATGAGATTTTGACGTTTTTCGGTGCAGGCTGAACGCGAGGCGGAATAACCGTTACGGGACGTTCGTCAATGCGAGCACCTGAATCGATATGGTCATAATGGTCAGGATTATGGATAGCACCGCTAATGGTGTAAGTGTTATCGCCGTTATCGCTGATATTAATCACTCGATATAGCTGGACCGCTAAGTCATCAGAATCCACCACCCACACGGTCTCTTTCTGTGGTATTTGGGAATATTCAACAGAAACTGTAACCACTTTTTTATTTACTGAAGTAACGGTTCTCCCTTCTGATTTTCCGTCTGGTAAGTTGATGATCAGGCGATCACCCGCTTTAATTGATGTCTCTCTATCAAGAGTAATACTCCTTCCTTTCGCGGAAGAGATACGCCCACCGTTATCACGCCCAGCTAAATTTGAATCAGCTACCGCGATAATATGACCCGGTGAGGGAATTGCCCCTTCTAACCCCGTGGCAAATGTGATCATGCGGTCATTTGCGTTAGTCAGTAATGCCCAGCGACCACGTCGATTCGCTTCACTTCGACGGGTACACCCAATTGCAGAGAGTTCTACTCTACGCACGCCATAACGATGCTGAAGTTTTAAATCTGCGACCGCCTCGATATCATCTTTGCTATGGTTATCAGTATCCGTAAATGAAACCAAGGCTTGGGTGTAGCGATTTTGGATACTGCCCCCCGAGTAAGACGGTTTTCCCCCAACGATATTGGCATTGGTAAATGTACGAAAAATACTGGCTGGCATATCGGCAACCGCATTGACTTTATTGTCCGCCCAGAAGGTCATTCCTCGAAAAATAGCCGCAATATCCCGTAATACGGAATACGCTGCCTCTTGTGATTGAATATACACATCACATAAAAAACGAGGCTCTTTTCCCTCTCCTCCTCGTCCATCAGGCACCCATTCATCACAATACTGTGCGATTTTGTACAAATCCCACTTTTCAATCTGATGGGCTTTGATTCTGTCACCACTGCCATAACGATTGTTCAGGACTAAATCATAAAACACCCAGGCGGGGTTATTGGTTGCCGCCAGCTTAAACGTTCCATCCCAAACACCCGCGTACGTTCGATTCACAGGATCATAATTTGTCGGCACTTTAACTAACAATCCCCCTTTCGGGCGAACACTAATTTTAGGGATACGGTTGTTAAATTGACGGGCATTAAATGTCACAAAGAGAAGCGCCGTATTGGGGTAACGTAACTTGGCGTCAATCACCTCGGTGACCGCAGCAATCGAGACTTTATCGGCAATACGAGCGGTATTCTGATTTTTGGTGAGTCGCCGAACGCGCAATTGCCAACCTGTCGTGGCTGAGGGTAAATCGATACGATGGGTGCGCTGATATTCACTGGTCGTTTTACCATCAAATGCAGACTTAACGAGTTCTTGATACCCAGCACCATCTGTAGATAAATCAATCGCATAGACAATGCGATATCCCGTTGTATCACCATTATCGTGTTGACGCATTAACTGAGGCACTGAAAAGCGAAGGCGAATAGCGGATAACTGCGTATTATTAATCATTCGGATATACGGCTGATCGTCTCGCAGCTCTACCCCCACGGCGATGTCATTATCAACCGACGGTATCCCTTTGATATACTCTTGTTGCTCGCTGCCGGGGCGAAACTCCCATGTTACCCCTTCGAAGTTTTTCGTTCCATCCGCATTACCAATTGGCGTCTCATCTAAAAAAATACGCGTATCATCCAAGCCCCCCGCAATTTCCCCCTCAGAAATGGCTAACAGAATTTTTGCAGTCGATTCTGAAAGCAAATTATCTTTGGCTTCTACGGGCGTATGACCGCCCCCGCCGCCACCTTTAGCGCCGTATATCGTTTCCATATTTCACCCATAAAAAAACGGCACTCAAGCCGTTTCCGTATATGATAAAGATTAATTTTGTTATTTTTGGTCTTCGGTATAGATACCCGCGGAGATAATCGCACCTCCGACGTCACGGCGGTCTAGTCCATATAACAGCGGCACAGGATTGCCCTGCGCCGTGGTATTTACAGCACCACCAAATGCATAGGATGGCTTATTATCCGCATCTTGTCGCATGGATAAGCCTTGAGGCTGAGGTGAAAGCATTTGCACCAAACCACCGATTGCCATAGCAGCACCACTCAACGCCAATGCCCCTCCCCATATCCCTGCAGCGGTAAATGCGACAGAGAGACCTCCCGATAAAAATGCGGCAGCACCAATTAGTGCAACCCCTAAAATAGTTTGGAAGAAACCACCCCGCTTACTCCCTTTAATTACCGGAGCAATGCGAATTTCTTCACTGGTATCAAGATGCAATTCGTCTTCAGCAATATTGCGCTGACCTTTAAATACCGCAAATTCCAGCCCTTTCAGATGCGCATTGGCAAGGAACTGCTCGAATCCATCATAGAGCACCGATAACGCTTTAATCGCTTCACGCGGAGAATCGATAGCAAGTTGATGTTCGCGACCAAATTGGGTACCCAAAACACCATAGAGTCGTATTGTTTTTAAACTCATGTCAACTCCTTACGTCTGACGATTTTCACTGTCCTATCACGCCAATAATCACTGTATGGAACGATGCGGCTGAGCTGACCGTATAAGTGGTGAAGCAGCATACCATTCACTATCACCCCTGCATGGTTCGGAACATGAGCTTGCACTTGCATAATGACCATATCGCCCTCCTTTAAGTCACCGGCAAACTCGACAAAGCCCGCTTGCTGCCAGTTATCCATATACAAGTTTTCACCCTCTTCCCACCAGTGTCTCTCAACGCTGTAATTATGCAGCTCAATCCCGTGCATCTGTCGGTAATAATCCATAATGAGCGACCAACAATCTGCGTGACCAAGCACAAACGGACGACCTTCTAACTCACGCTCAATTCTAGGCTGGATTATGCGGATATCACCTTCCGGATAGGAAGCTATCACCCACGGTAGTCCCGAAGCATCACATTGCAATTTGTCTATTTCGCTCGGTTGAGACGTCACTCCATCCCCGCAATGGCTATGAACAATCGCTATTGGATTGCCCCAATCTTCGGCTGCGGCATAGTCTTCTGGGGAAAGTTCGAAATGATCAGTTGGATTATCGGAAAGATTTCGGCAGGGAAAATATTTTTTGACTCGACTTTTTTGGCAAATCACGCCACACGCTTCTTTAGGGTATTCCGCTTTGACATGCTGAAATATTACCTCTGTTAATTTCTTCGTGATCATCGTACTAACCCCGCGGCAGGGAATCCTCCAAAATCCAAAGGTTCATTTTCGCCAAATCGTTTTTTACAATCGCTAATGAGTCCACCGCACTTATCTAGTGCCGGATCATCAACCGGTTCACCACGCTCATCGAAATATTTATTGCCCGTATAATTGCAACCTCGCCCGCTTCGATAATCGCCTTTCATACACCAGAAACAGAGGTTGTGGATTTGGCGACCGGGGATCATAACCCCTTGCAAGTCGAACGGACTCGACAACTCAAATTCAACTGCTTCTCCCGCGACTTCGCTCATTTTTCTGTCGATGAAATAAACCTGTTTGAAAAATTCTTCAGGGTTAGCGGTAGGATTTCCCTCTGGAAAATTCTTAGCATCTAGATAGTGAGCGAAGGTTTCATAAATAGTCACTTTCGCCAGTGCCATATCATCGAATTGCAAGCACAACGAGGATATCAAACCATCAATATTAGCCACTCTTAATAAGGGTCTGGCTGGACTACCATCACTATTTTTTGCCATGCCCTCGATTTCATAAGCCCATGCACCATATTCATTTCCTTGCCACCAAATAGATTTTGGTTTTATGCCCCCCTCTGCAGCATCAATTTCTTCGGGTGTATGCGGCAAATTGTAGGCATGGAATCGAAGAGTTGGTCCATCAAACTCACTACCGTCCACTTCAATTAATTGAACCTTACTCCCCGGCTCTAATTTTTGAATGTCAGATGTTATATTCATACACTAAACGCCTGTTCAAAGGTTGCAGTTATAGTGATAAAGCTACCGCCAATTGGCTTTAATGTGATGGAATCAGCCTTCACCCGATACAGACCTTTATCACCAAATGGTGGAACCCAGATAAATGATTTTGCTGTGTGCGACCGGATAAAGGAAAAAATAGGCATTACCTCAGATTTATGACCTGTATAAACAAATGACCATGATTGAGATTCCGTGTTAATGCCATCGCCGGCGACTTGCTTATAGCCATCACCAAACTCAACCTCTTTTATTCGATGCTTAAATTCGCCAGTTGGCGAGCCTTGGATTTGAGTTCGCCACTTAAACTCTTCAATCATTATTACCCCTAAATAAAAAAGCCACCCGAAGGTGGCTATGTGAGGATCAATCTAGATAATCTTTACTGATTTAATAATTTGATAGTTTTCCGTGCGTGATCTTTAGCTTCGTCAAAGTATTCGGCTAGCGGTTTACTAGAGTTCAAGTTTGTTTGGTAGACTATATTTGCCAATACGAAATCAACACTATACTCATCACCTTTATAAACATCGATAAGAATGCTGATTTGCTCATCTTCTGGGTTAATGATTACAGTTCCAAGTTTTAATTCCATTACTACCTCTCATTAATTTTTTAATACTGTTCTTATCTTCCAACAGAAACAGCTTTGATTATTTTGTACAAATCACCACCTTCACGCCCCTCTATTGCCATGAAGCGCTTAAGCTTATTATTTAAGGATTGCTCCGCAGCTCGGATATCAACATTCTGCATAGAACCTTGCTGTTGAGCACCACTTACAACGCTGATGCCACCAAAATTAAGATTGACGTTAATCCCACCAGCAGGATGAGTGCCGTAGACTTGCACTCGAGGCTGACTCACTGACATTGGCTGAGAACCACCTACATATCCACCAGATGCATAACCTCTCTTTCCTGCATCCATTAACCGATATAGATTATCTTTACCTAATTTAGCCGTACTCTCTTTGTCAAATACAAACTCCCCCTTGTGAACAACCCCAGCAGGCTCATATTTGCCACCATCCCCAGTGTATCCGCCGCCAGAAAAACCAAGAAAGCCACCTATGGCTGTTCCACCAAAAGCTGCTTTCATAGCATTCAGCATCGCCATTTGCATAAGCATTTTAGTCGTCATTTCTAAAAATGAGCGAGTAAAGTCACTAAAGCTAGCTCTGCTTTTTAAAACAAAATCGGCAACGCTATTACTCATACCTTGAAATACTGATTGGCTAATTTGAGATACGTTACCATAAACATTGGAGGCTTGGTCTTGAAATTCTGCAAATCCCCTTTTAACTCCCGCCTCCCAATTGGTACGTAACGAATCTTCTTTACTGTAATAATCCTCTAATGCCTGCTTCTCTGCTGGTGATTTAGCTTGCTCAAGTGCGATGTCACGTTGGTACATACGGTCAGATTTACCGATGCCCATATCCAGCGCTCGACTCTTAGCTTTTATTTCTTCAACTCGTTTTAGTTGCCTATCTAGCTCTCTATTATGTTGTTTTTGACGCTCTACTTCATCGCCAACTACTGCTAATGCGCGTTGAGAAGCTAATACATATTCTTTTTTAGCCAATAACGATTGCTCATCATTGGTAAGCTTACGTGTCGCTTTTGCTTCTTCTAATACAGCTATTTTGGCTTCCATATCCCAAAGCTTTTTACGCTCTGAGCTAATCACATCAGCAATAGTTTTATGCTCTTTTAATACTTTAAGTTGAGCCTGTAGAGAAACGAGAGCTTCATTGGCTGACTCATCCGCACGAGTGCCATAGTCAGGTCGATATGCTTTAGGTTTCTTTTGCCCTCTCAGTTTTTCTTTCTCATACCGTTCTTTTTCACGACGAATTGCTTCATCCTTGATAGCCTGAGATGCATGCTCTTTATTTTTTATTTCACTTAATTTTCGTTGGTGTTTCTCCTCCGCTGTCTCATATTCTCGCCTTAATGCTTCATCAGCTAAAAGCTGAAACTTTTTAGCCTCTTCCTGTTTTCTTGCCGCCTCATTTCTCGCATTCTCAATATCCCTCTGATATTTCTCTTCGTTTAGTAAATCCAGTTCTCGCCTTAAATCTTCAGGTGTCTGGCCTGTTTTATAATGATGTAGTCCTTTAGCTGCAGGATTTAACTGAAACTCAAGAAGTTTCTCTTCATATTCTTTAATCTTTTGGTCTAGCGTTCTTTCTCGCCCTATATTAAGCATTGCATCCCATGCATCGCTTGCCATATCCTTAACGCCTTTCCAAGCTGACTCTAAAAAACCTAAGTTGTTTTCAATTTGCTGACTACGCTCCTGCATTGCATTGGCATAAGACTCCATCGCTATCTTTGCAGCCTCATGCTCCTTCCCCTGCTCTTGCAGTGTCATTATTTGTTCTAACTGAGTAGCTGTTAAAAAGTGAAGGGATTTATCTAGTTCAGTAACAGCTTTAACCGGCTCCTCTTGTAAACGCTGAAATTGCTTAATTGTTTTATCAACTGACTGACCAACAGCTTTTTCCATTGCCGCAGCTGTTTGAGAAACCATCTCAACAACATCACCAGAAAACTCTCCCGAGCCAACGACTTTTGATATAGCACCAGCCATACCATGCTGAGTAATACCATTTCCTGAGATTTTCCTAGCAAGAGCATCTAATTGTGCCGCAGTTTTTCCTGCATACCCTCCAGTAAGAATAAGTTGTTTGTTATATTCACTAAACTCTTTAGAGCCTTGATATGCAGCAAGAGCGACAGCAGAAGCGGCACCAACAAATCCAAACATAGCAACTCTTGCTGGGGTAATTAGTGATGCTAACGCCTTCAATGAGTTCCCTAGACCACCGAAGGAATCTTTTATCTGACCACCTTGCTGTATCATCACCATCCATACAGGCATTCCTGATGCTAATGATGTGACAATATCCGTCATTTGAGCGGGTAATTGCCGCATAGCATTTCGATATTGACCAATCGTGATTGAACCGTTTAAAAATGCTTTCTCTTGCTCTTTCAGCTTGGAAATCATAGGCGCAGCCTGCTGAGAAATACCCATTTGCGCTGCTTTCAATTCTAAAATTTCAGTTTTGGTTTTTCCTATAAAATCCGTCTGATTTTTAAGAGATTGTAAGAATTCATCTGCGGCTTGCTTTGCTTTATTCGTTGCAGCTTCCTGAGCTAATAATGCTTGCCCTTCCGCAGTCAGAGACATATGCATTCTTTGCAGCTTGTCTCTAGTTTGGTCTAATATGCTGGTATAATCTTTGAATTGATCTTTGGGAAGTAACCCTTTTTTGCTTGCTGCTACTAGCTTTGTCTGCCAGTCATCTAATCGTTCAAAAGCTTTATTTGTAGGGTTCAGCTGATTAAGTAACTCATGAAGCTCTTTGCGCTGTTTTTCAGCTGCTTGAGCTGCTTTTTTCTGATTATCTACACCGCGTTTAAATTGCTCATTCAGGTCTTGGGCTGAGCCATTTACCTTTTCCGCTGTGCTGCCAAACTCCTTTAATTTTTGAGTCCCACGCTCTAAATCAGACGTATCAGCTTTAAGCGAGATGGTTGCTATATCTGCCATTTACCTTTCTCCAGATATAAAAAAACCACCCATCGGTGGTTAGATTAGCTTCTATGTAACTTTTATTTAAATTAATGCCATATTATTCTAGAATTTCGTTTTCCAACATTCGTCACTAACCAGATAACCTTTAAACACACAAAGGATTATTAACATGCTTAGAAAATTGACACTCATCGCAACCCTTTTCATCGCAGCCAATGCTCATGCTGGCAACGATTTAACTATCAGTAAATTAGCTAGTGATGCAAATACTAAAACAGCATTCCTTCAAGTTGTAAAAAATAACGACCTCCCATCATGAGTCTTAACTGGTGGTACTGAATCCCCATCAAATACTGTGACTTTAAACGGTAACGAATACCAAGTAGCAACAGCGTGCAAACCTCACAATTGCCCAGCAGAGCGAATTGCGATTATGTACTCTAAAGAAAAGAATGTTATGGCAGGTGTATTCTCTTCAAATAATGAAAAGAACAATACTGAGGATTTACTCTGGTTTAATATCACCGATGATTTATCAATCGATGGGAAAACGGTTTTATTTGCAGCACTTACGGGCAGCCTCGATAATCACCCTAATGATTTCAATTATAAGTAATTAAATCTAACATAATGAACTGGTATCGGTTAAGGATGCCAGTTCAATTACACAAACTTCAACCAATAAAAAACCTGCCGGAGCAGATTTCATCAATTATTTACATTTCTCATACCATATCTTCTGGAAATCTTCTTCAGATATAGATTCACCTTCAAAATCAAATAATGGGTTTGAAAACATGCGCTCACCATCATTGCTAGAGGAGACTACAACAATAAATCTCTTATACTTATAAGGTAATTCATCTTTAAATGTAAATACTTCTCCGCAAACGTCACCAACAACCTTGCGACTCATACTTACACCTGCAGGGTAAAAATTAACATTTCTCATATCAGCAGCTTGTGGCTGGTGCATAAAATCAATCACAATTTGCTTAGCTCCGTCAATAATTGTCGGTTTTTTACTTATGCCAACTGAGATCCCTACAACAAAAGCTAATAATATCAACAGCAAAATACACAGAACTCGCAAAATTTTAGCATGCACGCCAAATTACCACTCGTTAAATCAAATGATTGAAATGTACCCTCAATGCAGAGTTCAGGCAATAAAAAACCCACCGGAGTGGGTTATTAACACTATTTATAATTGAGCACATGTACATTAAAAATTACGAATATTAGCAATCTCTTCTTGTGTGACTTCTAGAGACTCTAGAGATCTCTGGTATTCATTGGGTTCCATTCCTTCAAATTTTTGATGTCACTCTCATCTATTCATGGTTTTTTTTAAATAAAGCTATTATCTATAGAGGAGTCAACTGTTTTCGTACTTGCAATCAGCTAGACCGACACTAATTTCTTGACCTTTGTTGCTATTGTGCAAAATAACTTTAACACCCATTCTGTCGTATATCATATAAGCAAATGTAACCCCTGAATTTTCACTAAAATACACAGTAGCTTTAGCATCAGTTGAAAGCAACTCAAGCTTTGGTGATGTTATAACTACCCCTGTATCAAAGGTTATATTTATCATTGCATTGTTATAATCTGCATGCGGAGTTACTTCCAACTTAACAGTCCCGATTTGCACTCCGTTATATCTATTGCTATCACTAAGGTCATCAGGTATGGAATAAACTCCACAGTTATACTTTCCCGCCAAAGCCAAAATATTATAGTTATTATCTCGATATAACCCCATATCATTCTCGTTATTAGCAGACAGGGTATATCCAGAAAATAAAATAAACAGGGCGCAAATATACTTAATCATCTTTAACCTCATTAATAAATTAGCCCCCTGAATATACCTGAATAGCTTTACTACACATAATCGAACTCTTTAGTTAAAAATAATTATGTGATCTAGAATGCAAGCCCATCCTTGGGTTATGTGTAGGTTAGGCAACTTCCTTCCCGTGAATAATATGGCGTAACGCGCTAATACCGTTCTCATTATAACGGAACGCTTCAACCTGCTTTGATGAGTGAGCTGACTTGTCCAAAAAGAACTTACCGAATTCGTCAGTTTTCAATCCGTTCTTGTTTGCAATACGACCAATTTTATTTGCTGACACTTCTAACCATATTCTTAATCACAAAGAGGGCTTCCGATTTAGAAGCCCTCTAGTATTAAACTCGCTTAACTACATAAATTTTACATTAATGACCGGACGTTTTAGCTTCTCGACAAGCCTCGAATAAAAACCAGACACGGCGTTCTGTTTCATCAATCCAGTTTTCTATTAGGCTTGTAGTGGAATAATCTCCATGCTCTGCACATACTTCATGTGCTTTTCGAAATTCTGAAGCCAACATTTTATTATCTTCACAAAGCTCAGCAAGCATATCTAAAGGTTCTACGTATTCCGCATTGTTATCGCTAATCCTTTGCATTTTTGATATTTGCCCTATAGAACGTATAGTCACACCACCTATTTTACGAACTCTTTCAGCTATAGGGTCTGTCATGGAGTATAGTTGCTCACTTTGTTCATCAAGTAATAAATGATAATCGCGGAAATGTGGGCCACTCATGTGCCAATGGAAGTTTTTAGTTTTTAAATAAATAGCAAAAATATCAGCCAAGATTGCATTCATTGCTCCACTGATATCTTTTGTTGCTTTTGGAGATAAATCTGTTGGCGTTTTAAGTGGGCGAATTTGTAGTTCTTTAGCTTTACTCATAATTAACTCCTAAAGATAGTCACATCTGTTTTGATATTAAAGATGTTGAAACAAATTATTACACTAATGTTCTTTCTATATATCTCTTAACTGGTTATGAAACTATTTAGCCAACATTGCTTTTCAATATGTGCTGATTATTTTAATTATGTGCTTAATGACATCATTCATTGATCTACATCAAAATTCAACACATTAAATAAATTAACTAAAAAAACAAAATTAAATATTAATCTTTATGTACCTACCTAATTAAATTCGACCTTCAGACTTTAAAGCTAGCTTACTGAATTTAAAGTCTTGCAATCCTTGATATGCTAGATTTTAGCTACAGGCAGTTCATTAAAATTTGTCGTGTACGCCGGTGATAACATTTCGCGCTTCATCTGATATCCACTATCCCCCCCTTTCACGGCAAACCAGACTTTACCTAAGCCACTATTATTTATTGTGTCTAATGTTTTCATAAGTTCATCGCCATTCTTAAATGGTTTTTGAGTAGAAAACATATCAAACTGAGTAACATCTGAATCTGTGAAGTCAGATAACATTATCCCGGCTTTATAGTAGCGGTAACCATCTCGCCATATAGAATCTAAACCACGCATAACAGCATTAATGATGTCTCGCGTATCGCTGCTAGGGTATTCAAGCTTAATGCTGGCACTGTTAGCATAATCTTCACCTGATGCATGGCTGCTGGTTTGAATAAACAGGCTAATAATTCGACATCACTGCTTTTCTTCGCGTAGCTTCTCTGCTGCTCGTTCTGCATAGTCACAAATAGCCTTGCGCATGGTTTCGATATCTAAAACTTTCTTACCGAACGAGCGAGAGTATAGTATTTGCTGCTTAACCTTCCTGACTTCTTCAAGCTCAATGCACGATTCGCCATTAAGCTCTCGGAGAGTTCTTTCTAGCGTCACACCAAACGTTTTACGTATTGTAGACACTGGTGCATTTGCCAAGTCTAAAGCGGTATAAACACCCATCGCTCTTAACTTGACTGAAATCCTTCGTCCTATTCCCCACACGTCTTCAATCGGAATAAATGACAGTAATTTTCTTTGCCGACTTCTATCAGATAGCTCAACCACACCACCAGTCTTCTTCCACGTTTTAGCGGCATGATTCGCAATTTTAGCCAGCGTTTTAGTCGGACCGATGCCAACACTTACTGGCAAGTGAGTTCGCTGCAATATCGTTGATTGAATTTCTCGCCCATAATCTTCTAAATTAAAGGTATGAACCAAGCCAGTGAAATCAAGAAATGCCTCATCTATTGAATACACTTCCAAACGCGGAGCATACATTGATAGTAGAGACATCACTCTGTTGCTCATGTCAGCGTATAACGCATAGTTCGAGCTAAAAATGTTAATATGATTTTGCAGGTAATAGTTTCTTCTCTCATAGTAAAGCTCTCCCATTTTTACACCGAGCTTTTTTGCTTCGGCGGAACGAGCAATTACACAGCCATCATTATTACTCAGAACAATTACTGGCTTTCCTGCTAAGTCAGGCCTGAATACTTTCTCACAGCTCGCATAAAACGAATTTACATCAACTAAGGCAAACATTACTGAGCCTTATGAATAATGAATGTGACAACGCCAAATATCTGTAAATCCTGCGCATCACCAATATGTATTGGTTGAAAATCAGGATTCATTGGCATCAACATCGGTGGATAAGACTTTAATTTCTTAACAGTAAACTCACCATCAACACTGGCGATAACAATATCCCCATCTTTTGCTACCAATGCGCTATCGACAATCACAACATCACCATCGTTAATGTTAGCGTCAATCATAGAATTACCTTCTACACGCAACATATACGTACTATCTGGGTGCTTAATCAATGTGCTGTTAAGGTTTATTCTTTCCTCCATGTAGTCAGCCGCAGGAGATGGAAACCCCGCAGCCACTCTATCTAAGAATAATGGAATATTGAGAATTGATTCGGAATCGATAGGCTCTAGCTTCATAATGCACCAAATTACTGTATTTACATACAGTATATTGTAAGCATTTTAGTTGTAAAGATCATTTTCAAGTATCAAAAGACTAGAAATATGCAATCCCCTCCTAGAAAATCAGACCTACAGTGTCGTTATTCTTCCTTCATTTACTTTTTATAAAGTAAACTTATGGCTTATAACTATTAACTGCATTGCCGAAAATATGAAATATACATTATTGTTACTAACATCAATTCTAATGGTTGGATGTCAAGGGAGAAGTTATTCAGAATTAACTCCAGCAGAAAAAGCTGAAGTCAGAGCTGCTCATGATAAAAGTGCCAAAATATCTAGAAAATGCAATCGTATAGAAAATCAATCTAAACGTACTGATTGCTTTCTCGATAGAGACGACAATGACTTTAACCGGCTCTATTAATTTAAAGTTAATACTGGAGGCATTACAGCCCCTGACTACTTGTTTATCAACTCAAGAGCCTTTAGCTCCATAACCCTTAAGTCATCAAATATGGTCGCTTTGCTTTTGATGTTAAGTAGATCTAAAACATTGGGAATCACGCTATAGTCAAGTCCCGTAGCACCATTCATACCAACTCTCCACTGTGTACTCATCGCAGAAAATACCAGATATGACTCCCATACATCAGGAACAACTTCAACATCATCAAGATCAGGAGGAAAGCCAAAAGCTCGCTCAAAATTTTTAGCCTCTTGCTTTGTCATTCCCCCATACATTGCTTCAGCGACCGATATTAGTTTTTTTCACGATTACCTAACAATTCATTGTAATACGTTGTTGTAATAGCCCCTGCGGCTGATGGATAGTTGTCAAATAACAACTTCAAATTATCTTCGTTATAAGGCTCTTCAATTGCCCAATCAGCAATAATTTGAGTAAAGAATTTGTTTACTGACTCATTTTTCAACTCTTCCAATTTACTCATTGGTAAATGATTGAACGTAAATGTCACAACCTCCGGCTCGCTTTTGCCAGCCACACGGATTTTTACATCAGCCTTAAATATTGGATTGGGATTCAGAGTGAATTTCGCCATTAGGTTTCCTTAAAAGCCCCGAAAGGGGCTGTTATTATGCGGTAGTGTAAATTTGCATATCTGATTTAAGAGAGAAACGTGCAGATACGTTTTCAACCTCGTTAATTGCAGTATTAGGAACACGCTGGAATGACACACTGGCTGAGTAGTAACGGTCTTCACCAGCCCGTTTATTATAAAAACGAATCGCTGTTAACTGCTTTGTATCATCCAAAGACATTAATAACCCTCGAATAGGTAATTTCGCATCATGAGCAAATGTATAAACCTGCACGATACCCGATTTATAGGTATCAACCGTTTCTGCTTGCTCATCTTCTAAGAATTGAATTTCTTGCGTTTGCTGTTCACCACCTTCTGTTGATAAGGTCATGACTTGGGGCATAACCTCCCATTCTTGAACTGACTTTAGTGTTCCTTTGCCGCCGCCAATCGGAAAACGTTCGGTATCTGTCGTATCAACACCGTCAAGCGTGATACTTGTGTTTTCTGCTGATTTCACACGAAAGACACCGGACATTTGTTTCCACCCAGATGTAACGAGAACAACATCTCCGGCTTTAATGCCACTTGACGCTGTGACAGTAAGTACAGCTTCAGAGGCATTACTTGCCGCCGTAAACTCAACATCTTTTCCGTATTTACTCGCCACATAAACGCGCGAGCCATTAGGAATGTTATAAGCCATTATTAACCTCATTTTTATGCATAAAAAAACCGCCATTTAGGCGGTCGTTTATCGGATTGGATGACATCGATAGGATGTACGTATTGGAATGATGTAGTTGATATCACTGGTAAGTGGAGGTAGCTGATTTGGTTCACCGTCTAGATACAGTGACTCCGTGAGTGTTAGACCATTTTCGAGCTGCTCTTTGACGGCATCAACCAAGCTAATAACCGCCGAATCACCATTACCAATCTTTTCAACAACATTAAGTTGAATAACACCTTTTTGAACTGGCATGTCTAACGCTAGACCTAGATTTTCGGTTATGGCTGGCATTATATGTAATTGCAAATATGGAGTGCTAATATCATCAAACTCAATATTTGACCAAGCCACCTTTACCCCTTCCTGCTTGGCAATTTTTGCCACCAGCGCACGAATAGACTGATTGATTTCAGATTGTTTCATTTACTTCATCTCTGCGATAGCGTCTCTAAAGAACTTACTCACGTTTTCAGCGGTAATTGCAATCATGCCATTAGGAGCTTGTTTTGAATGCCCCATTTCCAACCTGTAGGCATAAGGAACATTGTTAGTAAAATAGATAGCATTCATACCCACTTTGAACTGCTCAAGCATATAGTTACCAACCGCCTTAGTCATATTGCCTGATTTATCAACTCGCCCAGTTTCACCATCAGCAGGTACATCAAAAGTGACTTGCCAATTTCCACGGAATCGTCCCCCCGTATAACCTGGGGGTGCTTTGATATCCATAGAGTCATTAACTCGAGCGCGTTTTTTTAATTGACGATTTTTCAGTGTCAAATTATTAGGGTCTTTTCTCAATGCTTCATTGTGCTCAAATACCGCTTGGTTATAACCTACAGCCGTTTGGTTAACTTTCCATAAGTCGGGATTACCCACCGGAGACATTTGAACAAGTTGAGCCAAAATCCTAACACCTGTTTTTTTTACCACCGCCTCCATATTTGATTGAGATTTTTCTACAAATAGATTAACGGACTTCATGAATGAATCAGTCATATCAAGCCCTCAATTGAGGTTTGTAGCAAATAACAACATCAGCAGGTTTAACCGGGTTAGGCTCATGCACACGTAGCCATATACCATCAACAAGAACAGAATCCCCTTTTCGAATATCAATCTCTGGAGAAAGAACCATTTTAATATCCGTAGAGAGAATTAGAGTTCCATCAATTTCATATGGTTTGTACAAAACCTTTACACCAATAATTGAAAATAGAGACTCAGGCTCATGATGCTCAACACCATTATCATCAACCCAGTGCTTGCCAGCACGTTTCACTTGATATGAAGCGCCATATTTTTTCAGTATTCGCAATGCTGTGTGACAACCTCGTTGATAAATATTCATCACTACCTCACTGCAAATGTGTTAATCGCCAAGCCTTCTGAGCTATCCATCAAGCCGCATAGCAAACCTTTCAGCCAAGCGAAATTAGGTGCACCAGTATTGGTGCCTTCTGCATACTTCAAATCAATTGCTCCCTCAATACGTTCAGAAATTATTTCTGCACCTAATGTTGGCTGCAATTCATTCTCTTGTGCTTCAAGTGCAAGGCGACACTGAGCCTGTATAACCTGATGAGGAATCGCATCACTAGCAATTTCAACCCCATCACGAAACAATCCAGTACGAGGAAAAGATAAAGGTTGCGTACTGTCGGAACGCTTACCCTTCCATTTTTGGGATTCTAAGAAGTCCATAGCAACGATGAGTAATGATTCGAGTGATTTACTGTCTGATAGGGTTAAATTCCTGACTTTCGCATATGCTTTTAAATCTTCAATGCCAGCATAACTATTAAACGTAGGTGAGTTTTTATCGGCATCAATCATGACCACCTCAAAATAAAAAGGGGCATTACGCCCCTATCTTCACTTGCCATCAGTAGTTTTTTTCCTTTTAGCTACTTCTGGCTCTGTTGCTTTACTGCATTTTTGCCCTGAGCAGTTAATTTAATCATCACACCTGCTGTCAGTTTGTTGCTCGTAAAATGTTTTTTCCAGTTCCCCGCAGTACCTAACTTGGTTAGATCTGGGTTTTTACCTTTTGATTCATCCCAGCTGTACCCAAGCACCCCAACATTAACAACGCCTTCACCACGATACCCAATTTCTAAGTTCTCCTTATCATTGATCTCAAATGAGCGGAAGGTTGCCTCCTGTGACTCGGTGATAGTCACCGCCCCCGGAACAAGACCAAAAATAGCATCAACTGGCGCACTGTCTGTTACCAAAACAGGCTTACCTAACGTTCCCGGCTGCCCGCCATAGATAACCACACCAGCCTCTTCGTAGACTTTGTTATCAATTGCTTGATCAACGATATCGAAATACGTAGTAGAGTGCATAACGAAGAGATTTACACGGTTAAACTTGTCACCATATTGACGCAATCCTTTGGTGAGCGTTTTTTTCCCATCTGTCGCAATGTCTGCTGTCACGAC
Source organism: Providencia sp. wls1922 (assembly GCF_009706505.1). Classification (NCBI taxonomy): domain Bacteria; kingdom Pseudomonadati; phylum Pseudomonadota; class Gammaproteobacteria; order Enterobacterales; family Morganellaceae; genus Providencia; species Providencia sp. wls1922. The sequence continues at coordinate 32,293 of NZ_WLUG01000115.1, forward strand.
CATCTCAGTATTACTACCGATAGCAGCACCTAATGCGGCTAAGGAGTATTTAATGTAACCTTCTAGAGATGCATCCGCAGCATCAATACCAACTAGCTCAGAAAACTCTGAGACATCTCGTCCTCGACGTTTAAATGCCTCTTCCGTTGTTGCATATGGACCATATTTCCACGGAGCTTTCACTTCAACAGATTCGCCCGCACCAATTTTTTTACTCTCTACTGTCCCTGTTGAATCAACATCACGATGCTCAATCGAGCCACCAATTTGATAGAAAGCACGCTTACGGAAATCTCCTTCAATAAAAATGTTATCAAGCACAATGGCACCATTTGATGCCTGATTAAATACGGCTAAATTATCTTGGCGACGCTCTAAAAACGCTGTTTGCGCCAAGTCGTTGTAAATTACTAAATCGCTATTAGTCGTCGTAGCCATTACTTATCTTCCCTTATTCTTTAGGTAGTTTTAAAAATGTGTCACGTCCGTATCTGCGAATATAATCAGCTTTCTCACTCGCAGACATTTGAGAACGTTTAAGGTGTGCACCACCTTGTTTATGTTTTCCTGCATCCGTCCCTGAAGCAGCAGGGAACAAATGAGGCGCGCTTTCTTTTAATGATTCGACCCATTCAACGGGTGATAACGGTGTTCGACCATCTTTCCCCATAATTGGATTACCATCATCATCAACGGCTACGGCCTGACCTTCATCGTTGATTTGGAAAATGCCTTTGGCACGTAAAATTAAGTCTTCTTGTGCGCTAGCTAATGCGCCGGCTTTACCAGCAGCAGAGCGCACTTCATCTCCCAATACACGTTGGCGAAATTTATTAGCAAAAGCCTCAGCCCTTTCCACTCGGCTATTGGCTTCTTTCAGTTGTTTATCAACGTCATTGCGTAAGCGCTCAGTACGTTTATTAATGACTTCATCAATTTTGCCGTCAGCGATTAACTTGGCTTCTTCATCATTTTCAAAACGTTTGAGAATTCCACGTACAGCATCGGGATCAATACCATCAAAACGCTTGAGATTATCGTTTTGCTCTTTGAGCTTACCCAATAACTCATCACGTTTAGCCTTCAACCCAGCTACTTGCTCACCGACTGCTTTATCGATAATGGCTTGAATTTCCGGTGTGATTACAGGTGCAGTTCCACCGCTTCCACCACCAGCTCCATCATCAGCCTGTGAGTAATATTTGCGTTCGATATTCATAAATAACATGTTGTTCCCCTTGGGATTCATTGCGCCTAGCGCGTTAAAGTAAACCAGCCCTTGGCTGAATTTAGACAATAAAAAAGGTCACCGAAGTGACCTTAGTTAAATCGTTAATTGATTAGCTATAACCTGCATCTTTAAATGCTTTTTCGTCTAGCTTTTTGAGTTGTTCTAACGAAATAAATTCTCCCTTATCTGTATAAAATTCAGAAGGATGCATACCGCCCTCTTTCATTAATCTAAATCGTGTTTCACCGAATACTTGCCGTTGTCGCCAGTCTGGTTGTCGCTGCACCCAATCAAGAAAATTGGTCTCTGCTGGAACTTGCCCATCCATTGATGCTCTCGTTCCTGCGTCCATCTCATTCGCATCAATACCTAATTCACGCCATGACTTAGTGACGAAAGTTTCCGTTGAGCGGCAATTAAAATGGATTTTACCGGGACCTTGTAGATAGGGGATTTTGTGTCCTATTGGTTTACCTTCCAGAGTATACTTCAGCCTATCCCGGACAATGCAATCATGGGAGGTTTTATTATCGAGAGTGGATAGCCACTGTTTGCAGTCAAGGATATCTTTATTAGCTTCAGCAAATTGTTCTCTTGCTGTCGCTTGTAAGTGACTGATTGCCGTCTTCGCTATCGTTGTTACGTTAGCTCTACTAAGTTGTAAGGCACCATCTTTATAGCCTTGATTTGCATGACCTCTGATTTTACGCCCAATCTCTAGCGCACTATCGCCATTTAAATAACCATAGCGAACAGCATTGTTTATGCGTGTCATGCGGTCAGATTCTAATCCAGCAGCCCACTCAGACAGTAATTTCCCTTGAAATGGACGAGACATTGCTGAGGAAAACAACATCTCCTCTGTAATACCCATAAGCGGATATTGGCGTAGAACAGCATCAGGTAATAAAGCATCGAATAATGAGGAATAATAATCCGCTTCATGCAATGCATATTCCCTCATTTCTTCTGTCAGCAACATAAACGCACTGTCAATCGCACGTTTATTAATGGCTTTCACGCTCAACAGCAATGACTCTAATCGCCTGACAGTAAAGCTATTCACGTCAATAGTGGCACCATCTAAGGCAACAATAAGCGACGCTGTTAATTCAGCGTCAAACTCATTGAGTGCATTTATCATGCGCCTTGCAACATCCGTAGAATAACGACCAGAAAACAAAGAGTGAGCAATCAATTCATCCCTTAATCGCTCATTCACTGATTTCATGCCCAACCTACCATTGTCGGCTCTTGGTTATTAAGCTCATCGACCACCATATCAATATCATCAGCGGGGTCGATAACATCATATTTCTGTAAACTTCTCACCAAGTCAGATTTACGTGTTGCTCCAGATTGCCATGCAGCAACAATTTCACGGATCATGGCACTATCAGCAATATGATTAACGAGGTCTTTGTTGATTTCAAAAGAAGTGTCTTTAGTATCTAAACCTAAGTATTCAGCGCACCACATTAACGCTTTGCTAAACGCATCTGAGACATTTGAGCAACAAATACTGAGAATAGAGGTTTGAGCACTTTGCTCCCCCACAGATTGAATAACCGTTTTGACTTTACTGTCAGCGGAAACCAATTGAGCGCCCAGTGCCACCATATAATCACGCTTACTGTCCATAGCTTCTTTAGCCAACATATTTGGCTGAGCTTGCTCGTAACCAAAGAACCCTTTCACTGGCAGCATTAAAGGTGAACGAGACCCAACCATGATGCCTGTTTTTTCTAAGTGATCTCGCCACTCTATATCTAACCCGCCTAGATATGGCTGAACTTGCCCACAGAAAAACACTGAATCTTCATAATCAGCAGAATTTCGATAATGCCCTAGATTAATTTTTGCCAAACCTAACAATGGCGCCTCATCTATCGTATGGTCATTGTTTTGAGCACCCATAAACGTAAATGGAATTTCATCCCAAGCACCACTACCTGCACGCTCTGGAATATATTCAGAGTGGATTTGATACACACTGCTGCCAGCTGTCTTGCGATATACTCTACAGATAAACTTGCCATCTTCTATCACTAACACGCGGTATTGAATGGCATCTTTAAATCCAAAACCGTCCGCCTCTTCAACAGTCTCTCGCAATACCACCAGCGTTAGCATCGTCCTGCCATTAATACGATCAGTCCGCCAGTTAATAATATCTTCAGCACGATATTGAAATATGTACGGGAGCTTAGAGTCGCTGTTGTAATCAACATATAGCCCATGTCGTCCCACTTCCAATACCGATTCAAGAGAGGATTGAGCTAATTGGTAAATGCTTGAACCTGCACCATCTGCATCATCTTTTAAACAAGACAGCTTTTCAGCAACAGCAATCAATGGATCTTTCTTGAATGCCATCCCTATCATACCGTTACGAGTGTTACCTGTTATTGGGTAAAACACCGCACGGTCTTGATAGTCTTTATTGCGCTTTTTCTTACGCTCACTTTCCTTTTCTTCCAATTCAGGAAGATAACTCTTTACTTCCTCGCCACCTCGACAAACAGCGCGAACTAACTCCCACTGAGGAGCAGCCGTTTTATACTCCGGTCGAGTAAAATCAACATTATTTATACTCATCAGAAGGTTGTTCCTAAGTTAATTTCGAATGCTGGTCGTTTAACGTTCCGTCTACTTACAGCAAAATATCTAAACCCATCAGCATCATGTGATGTGTAATCATGAAGTGGTTTATCTTTCCAGCAACCTCGTTTGTCATCCCACTCTTTTCGGTATGCTTCGAGATGAGCAATGCCTTCACCACATTTATGTTCGTCAAAGACACACAGAGGAAGAATTTCACGTACAGCCTCAATACCTTCATCAATAGAAAGCTTTGGCACTACGTCAAATTGAATCGAGTAAATTTGCCCGTCAATTTCATACCCTTCACGAGCTAGTTCTCTACGCGATTTCGCATCTGAACCAAATTCACGGTTATCAATATCATGTGGTCCATTATGACTCGCGTATGTGTAGCCTTTATCTTTCAGCACTTTCATATAATGTCTTAGACCTTCACCACTGTTTGAGTAATGGTCTATCACATGGAATTCATCGCCTATTTCACGAATAAACCAAATTGAGGTTGAGTCACCAACGCCGATATCCCAATACGTATGAACGGGTAAATGCGAATTATCAGGGAGTGAACCAATGCGCTTATTTTCGTACAGAAAGCGGAATTGCTTAGCGTAATAAGCACCTTCAACGGATTGCTGGAATGCCTCTGAGGGTATTGACGGATATTCCCGCTTCATATCATCGCCAAGTGTTTTTTCTTTTGCGTAGTACCACGCTTTCTGATGCTCATCTAGGTGAATGCCATGCTTGCGGGATATCTCATCAAAGTAATCAATTAATCGCTGTGGCAATTGCTCAACAGGATCAATCGCATACTCAGGATTCTTCCACCATGAAAAGAAAAAGAATTTCCAATCTAAGTTAGATAGCGTTTTACACTGAATTTGCGCTTTCTCGGCCGACTGACAATAATCATAGAAATAGCCAGCTCGCCCCTCAGCAGTGCTTTCAATTGTCGTAAAACAGTCACTTGATACAGCTTCAAACGCACCAGTAACTATCTCACGAGCTTTTTCAGGGTACTTTGCACATATCTTTCCGAACTCAGATACATGCAAGTATCGAAGAGTGCCACCACGAAATGACGTGCTGATATAAAGTGACCCGCCTTTGCTAAAAACCAATTCACCAGCCGCATCATTACTCGCCGGATTTGCAGCTTTAATTTCTTCGGGTAGCTTTTCATAGGCATACTTTATCTTTTCTCTAAATAGCCTTTTAGCATCGTTAAGTGTATGAGCAATCAATGCACATTTAGCCGCCTCAAATAACGCTGCATCTAATTGGATAATGCAAACCTCAGTCGTGAAACCCAGCTGACGAGCCTTTAAGATAATGTTTCGCGTATGCATCCCTTCAAAGTATTCAAGCTGCTCAGGCGTCATTTTAAATCGAACTGGCTTACCTTCTTTGTTGGTGATCCAGTACAAGTGATTCAATCGCCAGAGCTTATCTCTTAATAATGCAAGATATTCTGGCTTCATACTTATTCCTTCGATAGGTCGTCCATCAGTGACGATATAGAGTCGGATACTTTATTCTGCTGCGCGTCATCCAGCCCGTATGCCTGGCGCTCAAGTCCAATTAGGTTTTTAAGTGTCTCGCTTAATGCTTTAGCAGATTTAACACGTTCGGGGAGGGAGATGATTGAATTGTAGAGTTCATTGAGTTTGTCTCGCCCATTGCTATCAGGCTCAAACATTAATTCACCTAGCTTCCTTAAAGCAGGTACATCCGTACATTCAGCAGATAGCTCATCAAATAAACTGTTGGTTAACTCCCTAGCCCTACGAATATCACCCCTATGTTCCATACGAACATTGGCAATGACTTCAGCATTAGCTTCGATAAGTTGCCGCTCAGAAATAGCCTTCTCAGCGGCAACCAGAGTGGCAACCTCTCTTTTGGCAACCAAGTTTTCAGCTCTAGCCTTAACCTTTGCTTTTAAATCTCGTTCCCATCCTTCTTTCTTTGCGCGTTTACTTATCGCTTGATGGGTTATCTCATATTGAGAGGCTATTTCTCTTATAGACATTACGCCAGCTCGGTAAGCAGACTCAATAGCCTCCCAATCTGGTCTTTTGAACATTATTCACCCTCATGATAAATCAAAAAGCCAATACAAAAACAAGATCTGCATCTTTCACAAAAATCTTTAATTTGATTTAAATCAGAACAATAACAATTAAATTGTTGTATTTTAGTTTTTCATTGTTAATTTCATTGCTAAATGCAATATTTAGTATTGCTGCAATCCCCCTTATTGTGTTCATTGCAATAAGGGGTTTTTTATCTACAAACTCTTATCTTTACATCTTAGCCAGCAATTCTTCTGTCGATTGGTTTCACCAAAAATCTAAAACCTTCAGCAAGAAAACACTTATGCTTTAACTATTAACATTTCTTAAAGAGTTTCTCATAACAAATTAAAACCATTTTTAGCGAAAATATTTACATTGAAGGTATGTTATTTTAAATATTTAAAGGAGAGTCAAATGAAACTAACTTCAATAGACCATGTGCATGTATATGTCGATGACCTCAATGAAGCCGTAAAATGGTATAAAGATATTTTATTCTTTACCGTTACACCCAAATACAAGTTTTGGTTTGACCAGGGTGGTCCATTAGTCATAAACAATAATGATGTCCACCTTTCCTTATTTAAAAGGACATCACAAAGCATCGGTAACACAATCGCTTTTGGTACAGATAAGACTACACTGATGGAATTCATAGAACACCTGAGAATCAACAACATTCAATTTTCTATCGTTGACCATGATGTGTCTATATCCATCTATTTCACCGACCCATACGAAAATAAGTATGAAATAACAACATATGAGCACTTCAAAATATAAAAATCATAGTTAATTAGGTAATAAAAAACCCGCACAAGGCGGGTTGTCTCTTGCAGTAATTACATTTTACTTTTCAATAAATTAATGTCGCTATAAATAATCCACTTTTGATTCTATTGAAATATCAATACTCTTTGTCTATCAAAACCATTAGCGCTAGCAAAGCTAAGGTATTCATCTAAAAGTTCTGGCGGCATAGTTGGTGTACGCGATAACACCCATAAGTAATCTTTATTAGGGCCCACAACTAGTGAATACTGGTAGTCGTCATCAAGCTTAATAATGTTATAACCGCCGTAAAAAGGACCGAAAAACGACACTTTCAAGGCACCTATATCCGAAGATTCAACAAAATAAGCCTTTCCTATACTCTCTTTCCATTTTTTCCCTTGTGAATCCCATCCTCTGTTGACTACCTTTACACCACCATCATTGCGTAGAGAATAGTTTGCAGAAACTTTACTTAGTCCCTTTTCAAATCGATTATCTATTCTAGCAACTTCATACCATTCGCCAAGATAACGGGATAGTTCAAAATGTTTAACTGGTGTTATGTCATGTGGCACTTTCACACTACACCCATTAAGTAACAGCATACTTACAAACATAAAAACTGACTTTATCTGCATTGCAACCTCACATAAAATTGATCTATGAAGATACTTTCGCATAAAAAAGAGCACAGAGCGACTATAGTGATTTAGTATTTCGTGACTATAGAACCCTCGTATTTAGATAAAGTCATTGTCGCACTAACTTGGATTACACTAGCCAGTGTGGTAAACCGATTGATGATAATATTAAAAGAATACCGACTAACAGGTATTGAAATACATGAAGCATACGGATAAATAACTCTTTGAATATCATAGAGTTTACTCCTTGCTGCTAAGGTTATTTTATTATCAAAATGCATAGTATCATCTAAAATATAGCAGCTCTTTTTAATTTGTCAGATATCATGTTTCACTAAAGTATTTAGCTAATGCTATTGCTAGTAATCAGCTTTCACGTTCCATATCGATTCAATTAACAATTAAATTATTCTGCTATAATGAAAAATGAACTTTGGCAGTCTGTAACCTCACACAATGTAAGGAAGGAAGTATGATTAAAAAATTCAGTTTACTCATATGCTCATTAGCTATTATTACGAGCTTGACTGCCTGTAATACGACAAAAGGTGTAGGTAAAGATATAGAAGCCAGTGGAGAAGCCATACAAAGAGCTGCTGAGTAAAATTAAACTTTGCCCAATCCTAAAAGCTTAGATATAAATACATCCTCTTGAGCCATAATATTTAAGAAATAAAATAGCATAGCCCGTATTAATTGATGAAATTGAATGTTTGACGTCAGATTCATCATTATAATTTTTAGGGTGAATTTTCATTAACTGATTCTAACTTATAAGAGATATTACATATGAAAAGAAGAATAATTATTGCTACATTAATGACATTATTTATTCCAGCCATTGCGAGTGCGTCATGCGAAAGCGTTGTTGAAAAAATTACGCAAAAAATTATTAACAATGGCGTGCCTGAAGAGAGCTTTACCATTACCGTCGTTTCAAATGAAGAAGCAGCCTCACAACAAGGTACTGTTGTAGGTAACTGCTCTAATGAAACACAGAAAATTATTTATACAAAAAAATAACTCATGCTATGCAGAGGGCTCTAAATGAAGCCCTCTCGCTTTTTATTCTAGTTGTAGAACGCCATGTTATTCAGAGCTTGAATGAGCGATCAAGCCTACATATATAATTTCGTCACCTTCACTAATAATGTCAATTCAATTGTATAAAGCTGTTGTTCTTCTTCGTGTACAAATTCATATAATGGCTTAATTTTCTACTATGTTAATACAAACTTACTAAGTTGAGTGATAATCCCATTTGGATTAGAAAATAAATAGTGATACTATTTTCTCGCTGGTCAAGGATGACTAGCCCTACAATAATTATGAGTTAATCTTAAAAACTCCCCTTTAACTGAAGGGGAGTTTTTTATTTTTTAGGAACAGTCTTATTCACTTATTTACGGAATCAACATGGCACTTTTCAATTAAAAATTACTTTATTTCTATGTTTGTTGTTGTTTAATTTTCCGGATTACTTTTTTGCAAAAAAATCGCCATTTCTCGAGGCTCCGTTTTGTAATATCTTATTGAGATTACTACCTTTTTAAGGTTGCCCCCATTCACGATTAACGTATAGTGACGCTTATTCATAAGTAGTTATTCTCATTTAGCCTCGATATCTGGGGCATTTCTTTATTGTTCAATTTTCCGTATTGCTTTCCTATTGAAAATATACTTATACTATTGGATTAAACTTTCATTACATAAGAGAACTGTATCAATATATATATGTATAATAACCCCGTTACTCTCTTACTAATATTTATCCCTACTCTTGCCTGCATCCTATTGATTATTGTTAAAGATAAAAAACAACCAAATTTAACGACACTTTTTTTAAAATTCTCTATCTACCTGTTAAGCACTCTGACTTTCATAAATTTAATTTTTTTTGCAAGGGCATTTACTGATTGGTATTAACGTAAACACTCCGCTCTAATGTAATCTTGCAAACCAAGTATCATATTCTTGGATTCTGCGATTCGCTGCCTGAGTAGCCAATAATTTCCGATAGCGGAGTCAGTAGGTCTGGCGGTTGTTCCATCATCCACGCCGGAGGTGGAATTGGTTTCGACTTTCTGGCAGCTGGCTCGGATGTACACCCGCTCAGGATTACGCTCAGCAGCAATACGCAACTCATCAATTTCAATTTTTGCATTGGCTAGTTCCTGAATATGTTTAGTATCGAGTTTATGGAGAGATTGGACACGTTCTTGGTAATCCTCATTAATTTTGACCTGCTCTGTCAACTCAACGAGTAGTCCGGCATTTTTGGTATTTAACTCACCTATCCTCTCGTGTTGTTTCCACATTCCCCATATCGCTATCAATGCGACAATAAATAACAATACGCTGACTTTATTCATGGCGATTACCATAAAGACGTTTAAAAATTAACTTGCCGACCTTTGTAATGCTCGATAGCTTTTTGGCAACGCTTCTCTAAACTTACCTTGTCAGTGCCACCACAAGTGTCGTCTCGAAGTGTGTATACGCCAATTGCCAAGTAGATGGGTAGACAGATAATAAAGTAGGATAAGCATAAGCAAACTCGCCAAGACACACGGTTTTTTCTACCTCTCGTCTCGTCATTAGCCCTTTCCACGCCTTCCCCCCTGCATATATCCAGCGTTTTAGTTCATTACATGCGCCAGCTTGGTCACCAGCATTAAGTTTTTTAAGTAATGTTGAGCGCGAGAAAGCACCTATTCCCACGTTATAAGTAAATGAATAAAGTGCCGCCCTGGTGTAATCAGGAATATTGATTTTAATTAAGGGGTTTACTGCTTTAGCGACGATTGCTAAGTCTTTTTCCAGTAACTCGTCACACTCGACTTTTGTATAGATTTTCGTCGGAATAATGTCAGAACCTGTATGCCCATAACACACCGTAAGAACACCACCTACATCACGGTAGGGTTTGGGCTCATATCCCTCAAAATTAGTCACCATTACAACAGTTAATGCCATCAGCCCACCTGTCACAGCGGCTATTTTTATTTTATTTGGTATCTTTGCCACTGTTAGCCTCTCTTAATTTGAATTCTTTCCGTTTGTAGTACCAATTCACCAAGAAGGTAGCGACAGTACAGATAATCCCGATGAGCACAGCCCACTGGTCTAGCGATAACGCCCCAGCTGTAGTAGTGATAACTCCAAGAGCATAAGAAAAGGGGCTAGAGTATTTTTCGTTCATACGCATATCACCCCCAACGGAGTGGTCCAAGATTTGGTTAATAGAAAGCCACCAGCTATAAAAACTAGAAGGTGTTAATGAAGTCAGTTGAAATTTAGGCAATAAAAAAGGTCACCGAAGTGACCTTAGTAAATTCTAGATAATTAATTTTTTTTCTTACCTGTTATAGCATCGTAAACAACACTTAACCCATAAATAATAATGGCGAGAGGTAATCCCCACTTCACATCTCCTGAGATGACGCCATAATTTTCGAGTAATGTTATTATGCCCGCGAGGACAATAAATATACCAAAAAACATAAATACCTCATTCATGTATATGCGAGTACGCTATTATACATAAAGATTAATTTAGCTTACATCTTGAATAGAGATCGCCGCGAACAATAACTATTCATCAAATGATTTAGGTTCATTAAAATATCGAGGTAGCCGCGTATTTAGTACACCAAAACAGACTTAAATCTAAACAGTGCAATTATGATTCATTAACTTTGGCTTAGAACGACTAGCTCAAACAAAAAACCGCACTAGACAGGGTATTTTCAACGTATTACCTCGCACTCTTACTGGTACAACATGCGCATATTTTAATAAGGCTATATCCTGAAGCTTTAGCCGCAGCTATTGCATGTATAGCATTAAATAGGTTACCTAGGTAGAAACGATTTGAAGTCATCGGCATTTGTTTACAGCCAACTTTGTGTATTTTGTAATTACCTTTTGGTCCCATCGTCGTCTGAATGTAATAGTTCATACATCTCCGTATTTACATTGTACAAAAGATTTATAACTTATGGGCCGCCATCGAGGTATCGAACCCCGACTCTTAGTTTTGCTAATACTAAATACTCTTCCAGTTGAGTTAATGGCGGAATGATTTTACATCCAGTAGACCAATGCAAACGAGGCTAAAAGTAATCCTAAAATAGTTAGAGCATTTTGCGTTAGTGATAAAATTCGTTGATAAAAGGTAGGTAAGTTCATAGGTGATCCCTTAGGAAATAAATCCTTTGGATACCGCATCTATTTTTAAAATAAAAACTCGCAACTGCAAGATTTGCTTTTATAGCAATGAGGTATGATTACATGGCTATTGTAACACAGAACTCTCTCACTGAGGGGATTGTAATGATATATAAAACAAAAAACCCCACTTTTGCGGGGTTTTATAATCTATATGTTATTTAAGCTGGCTTCATATTAGATTTACAAAAAATACATTTAGCGCCATATGGATTGCTTTTTGATACATCAAAGTGATAGCGTCTATATTGAGATCCCTTACAACAAGGGCATCTCATATTAATGTTGTCTTAAAGTGCCACCACATTAGCAGCCGCTGGACCTTTTGCGCCATTTTCTACCGAAAAGCTGACTTTTTGTCCATCATATAATGTTTTGAAATCATCGCTTTGAATCGCGGAGAAGTGAACAAATACATCTTTGCTCCCATCTTCAGGAGAGATGAAACCAAAACCTTTAGATTCGTTAAACCACTTTACTAAACCTGTCATTGTATTAGACATAGAATTTCCTTTAATTTTTTGATTGCCATAAGGCATAGATGAGGTTTGATTTTTATTTTTACTTATGGGAATTAATTATAAGGAATTCGCAATGAAGGGATATCTTAGATAACGCTAAATGGTGAACAACTTTAAACTGACTAGCATAAATAGGCCTGTACTTCCAAACCGATGACTTGATTAAGCCATACAAACACTGGGATAGCAAATTTAATTTTCACTCTCACCATAAAAGCGTTGATTTTGCTTAAGACACCACATATTCATCATCAATAACTTTTCCAAACAAATCATATTGATAGCCAACTTATTATCAATCCAATTATTTTTGCAATAGTATTGATTTGATTAACTGAGGTTACATATGAAAAATCCTCGCTAGGTGACTTATGTAAATATGAATGATTTCGTTCATCCCGACAGTTATACGCTAACATAGCTTTTATGTTCAATATTCATATGACTGGAAGAACCAATCATATGAATAACTTTGAAATTCTGAGAATTATTTTTAATATCATAACCCATATCGCAGTCTTAATGACTGAGGATAAGGATGGAAATATTTTTGATTATTCAAATAGTTATCAGGATACTCAGATAAATAGTGCGTAATTAATGTTAATGGAGCCAATAAAGGCTGTGTTCCTTGGCGGTATTCGAGGATTAACTTACTCAATGCTTGCCTTTGGTTTGATGTCAGATAGCGTTTAAAGTAACCTTGGATATGCATAAGCACATTAGTGTGATTGCGCCTAGTCGCTTGGTGTTGTAATAAATTCATAAACTTATTTCGATACTCATCAAAATAAGAATCGATTGAATCCCATTCATTGTTACTAGCAACAAAACGACCAAGTTCTCGATAAAGAGGCTGTGAATGCGCCAATAAAAGGAGCTTATATCGAGTATGAAAGTCGATTAATGAGTGCCGATTGAAGGAGTTTTTCTTTAGTTCATTTAGCTCATGAAGAGCAAATACCCGTATAATAAAATTTTCTCGAATATGAGGATCGCTTAACCTGCCATCTTCCTCAACAGGCAACCAAGGCATTACTTTGAGTAATTGTTCAGTAAAAAGCCCAATTCCAGACTTTTTATTACCATTGCCAACTGAATCATATACTCGAACCCTTTCCAAGCCACAGCTAGGTGAGTTTTTACATACAATATAACCACTTAAATTTAAAAGCCCACTCAAATAAGTGGTCGAAAACTGAAGCATCTCTTCAGTTAAATCGCCTTCACGACCATCGCTGAATTTGAGTCTAACGCTATTTTCGTCAGATTTAACTAGCCTCAATGCAGGTCTAGGTGTTGGTAAACCAATCGCCATTTCCGGGCATGCTTGTTGGTATTCGAAATAATCTGATAACTCATCTACAGCAAAGTGAAAGCGCTTATGACCACCATCAAATCTAACGCTATCACCCAATAAGCATGAGCTAATACCTACAGTGATTTTTTTATCTGATGTATTGCTCATATCACTAGAGGTAAGAAGATTAACCATCATTGCCACCTTATATGAAATCACTTATATACGAAATTGATTTATAGTAATAATTGAATTCATATTAGTAACATTGCACTTTATTTACTAGCTTTATAAATCACTACTCCACACTCTAATAAAACAAACAAAAAAGCCCCACTGAAGTGAGGCTCATAAGCTGCTGACGTTGTAGTTATTCTTATCACAATATCAGCTATTTTACGATCGTAAAGTATTTTATTAAATCTTCTCTACATACCTATCTAATTCTAATTTTATGTCTAACATCATCAACATTCCGTCAATGACCCCCTCCGCTTTTTGAAGTTTTTTCCCTATATGGGTATCTGAGCATTTATGTTCTCTAGCTAGCTGCATGAATGTTTTCCCAAATAAATAATAATCCAGTAGCAGGTCATGCATCTCTCTATTCTTTATACTTAATTGAGCCATACAGCTAGAGATAATCATGGCGTCATCTTCACAACATTGAGGTCGAGATTTCACCTTACTAGGTATTAAGCGACTAAATCCTGCCGCTGTCGAATACCATTGAACTGACTCGATGTTATCCGCAGCCCATGCGCCCCACATTTCTAGTACTTGTTGAATATTACGCATCCGTTACCTCGTATTAATTTGCGAGCTTTTGCCGTCGGATTCAGCGTTAAGACGTTTAGCTATAGAAATGGCACTATCTGATTCTTTGGCGAGATTTGAAGTGCCTCTTTCTCTTGTCTTGTACATAGTCATTAATCGCCCATTTATCACAGCATGATTTTCAGCCTTAACATCGGTAGAATATTTTTTTACTGTCGCGCGATAGCATCCTAGGTACCGAGAAACCTCTGCCATGTTTCCATATGTCTTAATAAGCAACTCTGGAATAGTCGTGATTTCAGCTTTCATAAATCCCCCATCTGATAAGTGATCCCTTGCTGGTACCAATCAGGTAACGTGAACTCAATCCGACCTATTACACCGCTAGCCCGTAGCGCCTGAATTCTTTTAAGCTCAATCTTCATGTGCTGATACAACTCATCCATTTGCCACGGTTTCAACTTCACTGAAGTACCTGCTAAACGAGCTACGCGGTCAATCGTCATTTCGCTGTAAGTGATAACAGCGTGAGCATTGAATTCATGTGGGTCTTCGCCGAGTTTTCGATGGCAACCTACGCAGTGAGCGAAAGCATTAAAGGGATGGTATCGAGTTGATTTGTGTCGTCGTGATTTGAAATGTGAACAGTGGAGTTTTGAAGGTTCGTGTCTAAATTGTCTTCCGCAGTAGTCGCATTCATAATTTGCTCTTTCCCGGACCAACTGCGAGAACACAATATCGTGCTTGTCGCGTTTTAATGCCATTTATTTCTCCTGAATACCCCACTCAGCGACTACAATCACAACCATCGGGCTTTCGCTTAACTCTATCGTCCTCATAGCATCTACGGCATGCGGTAATATAAATTTGCGCTTTAACACTCCAGCACACTTCCTGACCGCATCATTTGATTTATGAATAGCCCAGCATAATTTAAGGGTAGTAAGTGCGCTCATAAACACTTCAGCCTCATTTCTCATCTCTCTTGTTGCTCCTTAAGTTTCATATACTCCGAGTTATTGGGGATGATGATTGGGATGCCTTTCTCAATACACCATTGCTCATGTTTCTCCATCATGTAGAGCATCCGTGCTTTATCCATCTTGCTAGTTTTCTCACGCTCTCCATTTTCATCGCGACCTAACCAGTGACCGACAAAATATTCATGCGTTTCTTCATTAGTGATTGGCTTTGATAGAACTACTTCACCAGCTCCATTTTTAATATCAATGACAACACCACGCGCACGCAGCCAATCGCCTGTAGTTTCTATCCACATGCGCCATGTTCTGTTCATTGGTATTGTTCTGAGGTCACGCCATTCAGTGATTCTGATTCGGTATCGCTTACCGGTTTCTGTTACTTCTGAGAGAGTTTTGAAAATGCCTTTGAGATTAGATTTGTGGAGACAGATATCATCTGTCAATTAGCCTCCTATTTTACCCTTGCGAAAATTAGTTTTGAGGCGTAGCCTAATAACGTTAACTCGTTAATTAATCAGTTTTTACCTAGCGGCCATCGTATAATGGCTATTACCTCAGCCTTCCAAGCTGATGATGTGGGTTCGATTCCCACTGGCCGCTCCAATCGTTTTATCAGCCACTTTATCCCAACTAACTCTCAACTCCATTGCTAAGTTTAGCTATCAACTCATTTTGCCAAACTTTGATATAAGCTGTTCCACGAGGGAAGCATCTCAATAATTTTTGATTCAATTTACTTTGAATATTTAAGTAGTTCATCCCATTGAGCTTATGTCCTTTCTTTAATGACAGTAACTTACTATTGATATAACAATTGTTTTTTTCATCTAGCTTATGGTCTTTATGAAATAAAATACTCATTTTGTAATCTCTTAGCCGACAGCACTGTGATATTCAACATTCAAGTCATCAAGGCTAGCGTTACCTAAATCAGCCCAAAAGACAATCGTTGCCTCAGCATCCAACGCACACTCCGCTAACATTAGCTTTTCAAATGGCTTTCCATTCCATGTACCGGTAATGTTGTATACCGCTTCATCATTCATCTTAAAACCCCTTATGATTCCATGTGTTACTTGAATCCATATTTGCTTTTCCACTCAGCAATGATTGATAACGCTTTGTCACGCTTAGTGGGTATCACTGCGCTTTCAAGTTGCAAAACTGGATCAGGTATTTTCTCACCAGATTTAATACGATTAGCCATAGTCTTAAGCTCAGACGCGCAAAGTTTTATAACCTCTGAATCCGATAAGTTTCGACTTCGCATTTCTGAGTAAATTTTAGTGACCATCCAGTAACAAGCGTTCGACTGCCAATTAAATCTACGCCAACCTCGCTCTGAGCAATACTTTTTGAACACGTCGTATAGTTCAGTTTCCGTGGGCAATCCGAGCTGAGTAAAATCTTCCTGTTTGCACCACTTGATGAATTGACCGACTGCGGGGAAAAAAGGCGAATCACTAGCCCTCGCGTGTCTCATTCCGTTTTGAAGTTGCTCGCGGGTAGTAATTCCATTTTCAGCAAAAGCGGCAATCCACTGGCGTTTAGCTGCGAGTTCGTCGCTTTCATTTTTGAATATGGTATTTACTGCGGCAGGAAAGATTTGTTTCAGGTTTCGGAATAGCACATCAACAAGTTGCTCAGCCTGTGGGCTTACTATTTTTTGCGGCGTACTGTCTTGAGCAATTTTAGCCAGTGCGCCTGCATCACGATTAGCAATTGCAGTTGCCAAATGAGGTTTCATATAAATTCATTCTCCCATGCTTCACGAGTATTCCAGCTTTGTGTTGGCTCTTGCTCTACAACTCGTTTGTTTCGGTTTGGTTGCTGACTTTGAATGACTAAAGTCGCCCATTTTTTGCGAAGTTTTGCAGGAGATAACACGACGCTACACCAGAAGGAATCGCGGTTAGCCCATTGGAATAATCGGCAAATATCTTTGTGTGAATACCCGTCTAGTTGGCGCATCAAGCGAATATCATTAGCCCATGATGACCAGTTTGGCTCTTTGGTTGCAGGGCTGATTATCAACACTTGCGAGTAAATCCATTGAGCGGCCTTCAAGTCGTCAGCATTTCCCCACTTGTTACCTTTGGGGGAACAAACAACAGCATTGGGATCAACCACTGAAATTTTTTCGGATGGTTGGTCAGGGGATTCGATAGAATTCTCTGACGATATATTATTTATTTCTTTTTTCTTTAAAGTATTTCTTTTGTGTGTCTCCAGATTAGAGACATCATTTGTCTCTAAGTTAGAGACGTTTTTTGTCTTCAAGTTAGAGACACTGTCTCTAGATTGATTTTTCCATGCTGAAACCTCTTTGTTAACACCAATTTTTTTACCATCAAGAATGATATAATTCATTGAAAGTAATTCATTTTTTGCCTTATTAACGTTCTGCCTTGATAGTTTGGTCATCTCAGCTAATTGAGAGTCAGATATTCGATCGCTTTTCTTTCCAAAACCATAAGTTTTACGAATTAACGCAAGCATGACTCTAAATTGCCTTGCGGTTAGGTCGCAGCACATCAGCGATTCAAGTAACTCGTTGGCAAGCTTTGTATAGCCACTGTCCAACTCTGCCATTCTTGGTTTCTCCGGCTTAACGGGAAATTTAAATACCTCCGCTGTATTCATAGCGACCTCCATATCGATTTGTGATGTAACTCATTTTCATTTATAATTACCTTGTGAAATTAAATAATTAATGCGCCTCAGTTGCTCCAACAACTGGGGCGTTTTCTCGAGTAAGCAAGCGTGAAAGCTCGCCAATTTGCTTCCACAAAAATCTGTATTCCTCTTCACTAATTTTCTTTTCACCCGGCAAAACAAAATCAATTACCCCTGCCGCTGCTAATGTCTCGCATAGCTCAGGTATCTTTTCGGTTCTACGAGTGATAGTTGAGTCATGAACGCCTAATGATTTAGCGATGACTGTTTGAGATGTTGTTCTGATAACTTGATAAGCGGTTGCTACCAAGTGATTGGATACAAATCGGTTAAACGATTTGCGTGAATTTGCGTTTTCCATAATTTATATTCCTTCATATACAGTTAATCCGTTACCCACGATCCTGTGGGTGTGCTGCTCTGAGAAGTTCCTCTGAGCGATTCCAAAGAATATAGACGCCCTAGAGTTAACTAGGGAAAACAAACCTATATTCAAATGTTAAAGAACGAGTAAATCTATACTGCTTTTGGAGGAAAAATGTCATCGATAGTGACGTTAATTCCCTTATTGTTAAAAAAACTTACTAGCTGCCTGCATACTTCAAGGTCTGCTTTACGCCGACCATTTTCATAATGGCTAATGTTTCCCTTTGTGCAGCCAAGCTCTTTAGCTAAATCAGTCTGAGTAAGCCCAAGTTTTTTTCTATATCGGCTTATGTAATTCATCTAAACCTCCTTATTCTTTATCACAAAAGTATACGTAAGGTATCCGTAATTTCAACAAAAAAGTATACACATTGTCGGTCTACATTTATGTATACATATCGTATTATTAGGTTATGAAAATGAAATGGTATGAACTAGCCAAGTCCCTTATGAAAGATAAGGGCATTACATACGATCATATGGCAGAGCATTTTTCGGTATCGAAAGGTGCCGTTGGGCATTGGATGACAGGAAAGAGAGAGCCAGCATTTAGTGAAATAGCTAGAATACTTGCATATGTGGGCATCAATAACCCAACCATAAATCAAGATGGTACTATTAGCATTAACGAAGATTCGATCAGTAGAACTGAGCCAATCTATGAATACCCTTTACTATCTAAAGTACAAGCAGGTTCATTTACCGAAAATAGTAACTCTTATACAGAGAAAGATGCCATTGCATGGATACCTACAGCCAAGAAAGCAAGTGATCGCGCTTTTTGGCTTGAGGTTGAAGGTCACTCAATGACAGCAGCACAAGGAGGCAAACCTAGCTTTCCTGAAGGAATGTTGATACTTATTGACCCAAAAGAGCCTGTGAATGTTGGTGATTTTTGTATCGCTAGGCTAAACGGTAACGAATTTACATTTAAAAAATTAATTAGAGAATCAGGGCAAACATTCCTTGAACCTCTTAACCCGAAATTTGATTTAATCCCAATAAATGAAAACTGCGAAATCATAGGTAAAGTTATAAAGTGTCAATGGTCTGATGACACCTTTTGAGGAGAAAGCATGGCATTCAATGATATTGAACTAGCAAATATTGAAAAGTGCATGGAATTTTTCTTAGAAAAACGCCGCCCAGCAGAACATCTCAGAGATGAGCTCGATTTACAGTATCGTATTGAAGATGACTCGGTCGTTATATTCGAGGTTAGACAGCTAACATGGAGTGACTCAAGAGTAGAAGAACCTGTAGCAAAAATAATACATAACAAAATCACAGGCTCTTGGTCACTACTATGGATGGATAAAGACAGTAACTGGCATCATTACGATGAAAAAATGTTAGGTAGTTTTTCAGATGCTATTAAGCTTGTAGAAGATGATTTACAAGGTTACTTTTTTGGCTAACGATACATTCAGAGTATTACTGACAAAACAACAGTAAATAGCTTTAAATAACCTCAGTCCTCCCCACGAGGGCTTTTGTATGTAAAATTCGCAGCCTCCCAAACGGATAACCACATGAAAAAAATCATTATTTTATCAGCTCTAATTTCGTTAACTGCCTGCTCTTCAGGAAAAAATGACAACTCCCCTGCACAAGTAGGAATGGCTAACCCTGCTTCTGTTTATTGTGCAAAATTAGGTGGAAAACTAGACATAGTTAACACCAACGATGGACAAGTCGGATATTGCACCCTCCCCTCTGGTGAAAAAATTGAAGAGTGGTCTTTGTACAGAAGAGATCACAAATAAGCATAAAAGCCCTAATGGGCTTTTTTTATATCCTCAACTTCACTCCTATTTTAAATCACTCTTACAAGACAAATAATTTTTCAAATAAATTACCTGAGAATACAGATAGTTGACAATTAAACACAAACAAGGTCTACATTTTGTATTTACAAGCATCTACGATTAGTATACATTCAAGGACATCGAAGGCACACACCCTGAGATAAATGCTCTTTAACATCTTGCCGATTACGTGTGGTTTATACAGTACGGCATAGCGGAACGCTCAGAGGAACTTCTCAGAGCAACCACTGAGTGGTTTTTGGGATTAGTAAAAGCACTACGGCACATATGGTATTAGGTGACTATCCCAATCACCAAAGATCACTTAGGAGGCAAATATGACAGCTATTATTTTTTTACCAGCAAAAGAAAACTCAAAGATGCGCAGATATAAACGTAACGGAGAGTACTACAAGCAACGTAACAAGTTAAAAGCTAAACAAAAAAGCCGCTCAGTGGAAGAAATATGGGACTCGATATTTAAACCAGTAGATGAAACAGATGTACTGGCAAACTTGCTTGTCAGGATAAAAGACACACCCGATGTGCAACACAAGCAATCACGGCTACGCAAGCCAATTACGCAAAGTGGCGAAGTGACTGCGAGAGCTTAAAGCTCATTAGGTGAGCGGGTGATAGATAAGAATTAGAAATATGATAAAGCCCTATTAAGGGCTTTGAATGACTAAACGTTTTTACGTTCGATTGTCTGCTCACCCCAAAACAACTTATCGTCTGTTGTTTTAGAAAAAGCTAGAGGGAGCACTTCATCAGAACCTTCTTCCCAAATTTTCTCAGCTAAAACTTCATCATTTTTAGCTAGCTCAAATATAGCTTGAGCAATCTCAATTGAAGTTTCACGGACTTTCGCCCACTCAGATATGTGATGATCTTTCATGCTTTATATCCCTTAGTAGTTGGTACTAAGGGAAATAATAGCATGAATACAGAAATTTAAAAAAGCAGCTTAACCTGCACTGCAATTACAAAAGTTCACGCTCAACAATACCCCACTAAAAGATTAATAAGGAGGCAAAATGCCACACGCTAAAGCATCAGTAGATATTAACTTGAAACTCATTCTGTCTGATGAAATGCAACCAAAAGTAAAAGGTATGGCTGAAATATCTGTATCTGAAAATGAGCCAAATATTCAAATGCTATTGGATGAATTTGTGAAAAATCTAATCGGTAACGAAGCGGTGAAAACAGCTCTCAAAACAGCCGCATTAAAAACACTAGTCAGAGACATTATTCATTAAAAAAACTTACCTCTTTCATATTTAATCGAATAAATATCACCAACATCAGGGGGCTTTCTATCGCTATCGCAAGATAAGTGAGGATTTCGCACATCCGGAGATAAGCATGAATATAGATAAATACAAACTTTGTTTAGCTCAATCACAAGCTGGAATTGCACGCTATCTCAAGGATGAGAACGGATGGATCGAAGCAAATGAAACATTAAAAACAGCATATGGAGTCAAGCATGAATGCAAAGCAGAAATACATAAAACAGCAAATATTCGCCTTACTGCGCGAGTCTGACATGACTGATAAACAAATAGACGAATTAGTTGCTGATTGGAAATTTAAACAGCAATGCGAAAAGACAAATCGAATCCTACGGCAAGTTAACTCTCGTGGGTCATACGCATTCACGTAAGGATGAGATATGAGAATTCAAATATATAGCCCTGACCCTAAGTTTGATATTGGAGAAATTGCTATTGATATTTATAACGAGATTGACGGAGAGGAACTTCGGCAACTATCGGAATCAACCAAGGATAGGATTCTAAAGAAAATACAGGATGTATTGGAAGAGAGGCTTATTCAATGAACGAAGGTATTTATTACGACATTTCAAATGAAGACTATCACCATGGATTAGGTATTAGTAAGTCACAGCTTGACCTGATAGATGAATCTCCGGCTGATTTTATATGGCATAGGGATGCGCCAGTAGATAACGAAAAAATAAAAGCTCTAGATTTTGGTACGGCTTTGCATTGCTTATTGCTAGAGCCTGATGAATTTCAAAAAAGATTTAGAGTTGCACCGGAAGTAAATCGTAGAACCAATGCAGGAAAAGAACAAGAAAAGGAATTTCTTGAAATGTGTGAAAAGGAAAATATCACACCAATTACCCATGAAGATAGCAGGAAGCTATCACTCATGAAAGATAGTGCGATGGCTCACCCAATAGCTCGATGGTGCTTAGAGGCGAAAGGAGTCGCTGAAAGTAGCATCTATTGGAAAGACAAGGATACGGACATTCTTTGTCGTTGTAGACCGGACAAGTTAATCGAAGAGCATCACTGGCTAGTTGATGTAAAAAGTACTGCCGACATACAGAAATTTGAACGCTCTATGTATGAGTACCGATATCACGTACAGGACTCTTTCTATTCGGATGGATATAAGTCACTAACGGATGAAATACCTGTTTTTGTTTTTCTTGCCGTAAGTACAACCATTGATTGCGGACGTTATCCTGTCAGGGTATTTGTTTTAGACGAACAAGCCAAATCAGTTGGTCGCACCTCTTATAAACAAAACTTATTCACCTATGCGGAATGCCTTAAAACTAACGAATGGGCAGGCATTCGCACGCTGTCACTGCCTCGCTGGGCTAAGGAATTAAAACATGAGCACGCCACCGCTAGCTAAATCTGATCTACAAAAGACTCAAGGAACAGAAGTAAAAATAAAAACTAATGAGCAAAAACTTGTAGAGTTTATTAATCAGCCCGGAATGAAAGCCCAATTATCCGCTGCGTTACCTAAACATATCACATCTGACCGCATGATTAGAATTGTCAGTACCGAGATTCGTAAAACCCCCTCTCTTGCAAATTGTGATATTCAAAGTTTTATTGGTGCTGTAGTTCAATGCTCACAATTAGGATTAGAGCCGGGTAATGCATTAGGTCACGCCTACCTTCTGCCTTTCGGTAATGGTAAGTCAGATAACGGACAACAAAATGTTCAACTCATCATTGGCTACCGAGGAATGATTGATTTAGCAAGGCGCTCAGGTCAAATCATTAGTATATCCGCAAGAACAGTACGCCAAGGCGATAACTTTCATTTTGAATATGGGTTAAATGAAAACTTAACTCATATACCCGAAGGAAATGAAGATTCACCAATTACCCATGTTTATGCTGTTGCTAGGCTAAAAGATGGAGGTGTTCAATTCGAAGTTATGACCTATAACCAGATAGAAAAAGTTCGTAATTCAAGTAAAGCGGGTAAAAATGGTCCATGGGCAACCCACTGGGAAGAAATGGCAAAGAAAACAGTCATTCGCCGACTTTTTAAATACTTACCTGTTTCCATCGAAATGCAAAAAGCCGTCATACTTGACGAAAAGGCAGAGGCAAATATTGAACAAGATAACTCTGCAATTTTTGAAGCTGAATTTGAAGAGGTGAATAGCCATGGCAATTAACCTATTCATCGTGACAGCTCACTTAGGGAAAGACTGTGAGCAACGATGGACGCCAAACGAAAAGGCAGTTGCATCTTTTAGCTTACCAGTAAAACAAGGTTATGGAGAACACGAAAAAGTATCATGGGTTATCTGCAAGATGTTTGGAGTTAAAGCTGAAAAACTTCCCCAATACTTAACAAAAGGAACAAAAGTTACGGTCACTGGTGAGTTCGTCATGGAAGAATGGACAAGCCAGAATGGAGAGAAGAAATCAACACCAGTCATTATCGTTAACCAGTTAGATTTTAGTGGTAACAGCAATCAGGCAGGAATCCAGCAGACAGCACGACAACCTCAACAGCCACAGCAACAATCTCCACAGAATGACCCGCCTATGGATTGGGATGACGAAATTCCCTTTGCCCCTATAGGACTCCCCTATCCTCGCCACGCTATTTACGTGATTTAACAAAGTACTCAGTGTAAGGTGCAATGAAGCAAAATAAAAAAAGCCGACCTATGGCTAAGCCGGCAAGCGAACGAGTAACACTAATGTAGAAGGACATCCTTTTAACTATAGACTATAGATTAGAAATAATGACGAATGATTTTAATCTTATACGTTGAAGTGAGTCTTTTGACAGTGGATTAGTCACATGGATGTGAGTATGATTCCTACTTTAAAATAAGGAGGGGTTATGTCTAATAAAAAAGAGAATATCTTTATTCAGTCAATGAGGATATCTTTAATTATAGTTTTAATTATGGTTATTTTTTTCTTAATCATTCAATATCTATCTATCACTAACGATCCTGATTCAATCTCTAAATTCTCAGCGTTATTCACTGCAATATCATCATTAAGCATTGTTGCAACAATGTGTGTTTATTTATGGCAAAAAAAAGAACGAGAGAATGAAATCAACATAAAAATAAAATTATGCAAAGAGGCGTTACTGGACGAAAAAGAGAAGATAAAAAAATTATATAGTGATGCCATCGCCATAGCTAACATACTAAATTCATATGATAAAGGCTGTGTATACGTAAGGCTTAGAGCAATGTCTTTCACTTTTATTTTTGAAAAAGAAGAGGAACCCAAATCAATAATAATATACGAAAGCTACAGGATGACGCTTTTAAGTATCAGTAACCAATTAATAGACCTAGACACCAAATTATATAGAAAATCCAAAGTATGGATAAAGAGGTATGATATTTTTGTCAGAAACCTCGAGGCATTATTTTTAGAAAAAAACACTTCATCGCCAAGAAAAGATAAACTTATTAATCACAAACGATTTGGAGAAAGATTAATAGAAAGATTAGAAGAAATAAATAACAAAATAAACAAATGAAATCACCCTGCACTAGCAGGGTTTTTTATACCTAAAATTCAGAGTGACAATTCATGCAAATAATCTGATATGCATTACTCTTGCTAATGCATAGGTTCTTCTGTGCCTGTATCTGAGCCAATATACATACAGACTAATGCGAGAGCTGTAGTGGGGTTTTTAAGAGAGAATCAATAATTAAATCCATCTATAGCAAAATATGGAGACTATTATGAATACAAACCTTTCTGTTGAGTGCTTACCAATATCTAAATACTGCGAATTGTTTGGTGAGAGCACTGATGCAATCAATAAACGAGTTCAAAGGCACTTCTGGCAAGAGGGAGTACATGTATTAAAGGTCGATGGTTCAAAAGAGCGTTGGATTGATATAAAGGAAGTCAACAAATGGGTCAGAAAAAACAAGCAGGATACCTACTACCAAGAGGCGTAACCATCCGTCAAAATAAAACCAAAAATACATTGGTTATTACATTCACTTATAAAGGGGTTCTGTGTAGGGAACCCCTATCCCGGCTAACCGTAGATAATAAAAATATTAAATACGCAGAAAGGCTACTCGCTGAAATTCAAAATAACATTGAAAAAGGCACTTTTAACTACGCTAAATATTTTCCTAACTCTAAAAAATTAATGCTTTTTGGTGTTAATAATCGTGAAAAAAGAGTGATTGATTATTTGGAGGAATATTTAGTTATTTGCGAAACTCGAAATTTATCGCCCTCAACGATTGGCGGTTATAAAAAATGCAAAAGCGCCTTGTCTGATTTGCACCAATTACATGTTTCATCACTAACGCCAGCTATTCTTAAAAACTGGATACAAAAACAAACGACAGTACTAAAAACCATCCGAAATCAGCTTTCGTTTTTGCGTAGCTCGCTAGATGAAGCCATTACTGATGGGATAGTATCAATCAACCCAGTAAGCCTTGTATCCGCTTCAAGATACCAATCAAATAACAGTGACAATGAAAGCAGTTATATTGTCGACCCATTGTCACCTAAAGAGGTCTCTGCCCTACTCGCTGCGGCAAGATATGAGCAATGGAAAAACTTATTCCAGTTTGCCATTAATACAGGGTTAAGAAGCTCTGAATTATGTGCATTGAGATGGAGTGATATAGATTTCATAGAAAACACTGCACACGTGCAATCCGCCAGCGTGGTAGGTGTCATTAAGAAAACCAAAACTAAAGCTGGTACCAGAAAAGTTGAATTAAATAGTGAGGCCATGAATGCCCTAAATGAACAAAAGCAATTCACGTTTATGAAAGACTGTGTAATTTTTGAAGATCCGAAAACAAATAAAGCTTGGGCTGGCGCTGATGCGATCAGAAAGAAAGCATGGGTACCAACATTGAAAAAAGCGGGTATTCGATATCGCAATCCTTATCAAACGAGACATACCTTTGCCACAAGACATATAAGCCAAGGAGCTAATCTGTTTTGGCTAGCTGGACAAATGGGGCATAAGGGGCCAGAGATGTTGTTTAGGCACTATGGAGGATATCTTAAGGAGTATGATGGGGGGATTATACCTTATGAAACAAAACCAACTTTGTTATAAATTCTTCCTACTATATAGTTTTAGTTATGTGGGCTTATTATTGCTTATGGGATGTTATTAAGCTATAACTAATCAAATATTAAAATGGAGGAAACTATGTATAGTAGAAAAGAAATGTTCGATAATATAAGTAAAGCTCTAGCTATTCTTAGATATGATATTGAACAACATCAATCAATAAATGATTTCAGCTTAAATATACATGGCGAAGACCTTTTTAAAAATATTTTAAATGGAATTTATTCAGGAGCGGAATATATTAATGCTAATATTGGTGGAAAAAATGAACCATATATAGATTTAGTAGACAAAAAAAACAAAAGAATAATACAAGTCACAACAACTAGAACAAAAGAAAAAATACTAAACACCCTGAAAGTTTATAGCAATCCAAAATATAAAAGCTATTACCTAGAGTTTATTTATCTTCTTAATAAGCCATCCCTAAATAGTGAATCAGTGAAAGAAATTTTCAATAGCTATGGAATTGATATTAAACCAAGACTAAAAGACCATAGTGACCTTTTATCCGATATAAAAAGCTTAGATGACACTAATCTAACTAAATTGTATAACGATTGTTTTAGTTATATAGAAAAAAAGTATACTGATGAAGAAGTTCTAGATCTTGTCTTTAGAAAACTAATCAGAGATCATAAGAAAGTCATTATTAGCTATGATGACTCATTTGGTACACTTGAAGTAACTGAAAAACTTATAATAAACAAAATTAATCCTAGGGTACAATCTTCAATCAATACTGGTTTAGACTATAGTACAATAGTTCAAAATATAGATAATGGCGAAACCGCCTCTGAATTACAAACAGTCGTTGTTGATGATTTCTATAAGAACATTTTAAGACAAGAACTAAAATCTAAAGCCAAACTATCAGAATCTTTAACTATCGAAGAGCTACACAATATCGCCTTGGAATTTGAGGTCGATTTTAGTAAAATACTGGGTAAGCTAGCAGAACGCATAGCTGCGGCTGCGCTAGTTGATGACTTTAACACGATGAACATACCATGGATCATAATAGCGTATTACTTTGAAATTTGTGAGGTTGGAAGGAAATGATACTACCATCAAAAAATATAAAACCTGCAGATTCCATAATTTGTAGCGGTGCATATGTGATGGATATCATATTAAATGCAAGGCGTTTAACTTTCGATGATATTTTATCAAGCCTGAATAGTGTTTATCCTAAAAAGCTCAATTCAGAGCAACTTAACCTAACAATTAATTTTCTTTATATCCTCGGCCGGATTGATATTAAAAATGATGAAATTTTTGCAACTGACTTGTGATAACACTAAATTTAAAACGCTAAATTTCAATTCTGGCTTGAACATCGTTGTTGGGCTTAAGTTATCTGAAGATGATAAAAAAACCATCAATGGGATAGGCAAAAGCACATCTTTAAATCTTATTCATCTTTTGATGGGAGGTTCGTTTGATCCTAAATCTAAAAGTGATAAAAAATTCCAAGAGTTCTTGGCGGGTTATGGTAGATTTTCATTAACGTTTGAAGTAAATGGAATTACTTATGTTTTAACTAGAAATTTTGCGGAAAGTGAAACTTACATTAATGACCAAAAAATTAAAAAAACTAACTTACCAAAATATTTGACAAATTTAATTTTAGGAACTAATTCTCCAAAAGAGATTTCTTTCAAACAAGTTTTAAATGCCTTTGCTCGACGCTATGATTCAGGTTCTATTTATTATTCAGACGCTTTAACACAACAAGGTCGACCTCCATATGACTATTACCAGAAAGTCGTCAACTTATCATTGTTGGGAATAGATACTGAACTAGTAGCCCAAAAGTGCTCAATAAACGAACAGATAACATCATTGAAACAGACTCAATCAGTCCTCAATGAACAGAAAAAATTGGTTAGTAATGACAATGTCTTAGATTTACAAGACAACCTTGCACAACTAATCCAAGATCGGGATGCTTTCATAGTAGCTCCAAATTATGATAAATTTAAGCTTGAAGCTGATACATTAACTTCAGAAATAAATAACTATCGAAACGAGCTATATGCTATAAAAAAAACTCGTACGAGAAAAGTACGCAGTATAAATCAATCTAAATCTTCAGATATAGATATAGACTTACAAAAGATTCAATCATTGTATGAACAGGCGAATCTCCATTTCCCTCAAGCTGTAAATAAGACACTTGCTCAAGCTCAGGAATTTCACAAAAAACTAATAAATAGTAGAATTGATCGAATGACCTACGAGATTGATCAATTAAGCCGTAAGTACGACGAAATAAATAATGAGCTTCTATTAATCGAAGAGAAAAGAGATAACATTCTAAAAGATCTCAACTCAACAGGAGCTTTAGAAGAATATAATTCAATTATTGATCGAATAAGACGTCTAGAAAAAGAAATTTTTGATATTAACAAATATGATGAGATGGTAAGCTCACTATCTAAAGATAAACATAGGCTTGAACTTGAAAAGCAAAAAATAATCAATCAAAGTATTGATTATTTAGATGTTAATAGAGATAAGCTAGACTTTATCGAACTACAATTTAGAGATTTAGTTAAGACATTCTATGACAATCATGGTGGCTCGCTTAAAATAAAATTGGCCGATGATGCCAAGTATCTCTTCGATATTGAAATATATGTTCCCCGTGATAAATCCCAAGGAATAAATGAAGTAAAAATATTTTGCTATGATTTTTTATTATTCCTCTTAAATAAAAATTTACTAGGATTTATAGCTCATGATGGTTGTATCTTTTCAGAGATGGATGTTAGGCAAAAAGCAACAATATTTAAAGTAGTTCTAGAATTTGTACGTAAATATGACCTTCAATATTATGTTAATTTGAGTACAGACACCCTTGAACAAGTTTGTGATAAAAGTAATGAAGGAATATTATCATCGGAAGATATTACAGAGATTAAAAAATCTGTAATACTCGAGCTTTCTGATAAAGATCCTAAATCGTGGCTTTTTGGTATGCAGTTTGGTTAAACTGCTAAGTTGATACTTAGCAACTATGTATCGAGCATCTATTTATTCAATCGATGCAACACTTTTAAGACTACACCTAGACCTCCATATGCACATCTAGTGCACATGATGGAAGCTTAGTAAAAATCCCCTTTAATATTCAAACAATTAAAAAATTACGGATGCCGGTTCAACTCCCGCCAGCACTGAAAAGCCCGCCAATTCATCATTAGCGGGCTTTTTTTATATCCTACGCAGCCTAATATAACCTAACTACCACAACCACTTTAGACTGCCTCCAACAACCCATCAATGATGCATCATTTCATGCACAATATCCTTACCGCTCATAGAATATGGATAATATGTTGGCCAATTATCTAATTGAGTCAATAAAGCCTCTTGAGATTCATTTCCCATATAGAGATGAAAATGCCCAGCTTTTTCTGGCGCAATAATATGATCACTAAATTGAATAAATTTAGGGGCTTGGCTATCTTTATCCTTACACTCAAATAAATAACGGACGCCCTTCTTACCTGAAGAATAATTTAAAACTCGGTAACCCGCGTAATCATATTGGCACTGAGAGACTTTATCCCCTCGGTGAAATTCAATAATATTATTCTCAATGCCAATCATATCCACATCAGTTTTATACCCTTTGGCATAATAATCTCGATATTCTTGCGCTGTTTTATCCTTATTCTTTGCAGCCTTATTCTGCATTACGGGATCTAACGTTCCATTAGCAAGATAAGGCTCCACAGATTGCCAAACACCGTCCCAATCACTCAATTGACGGTCTTTAACATCACTATTATCAAAAATACCTTTTGCAGCATTGCGTTGTGCTTCCGTTTGCGGCTTATCATGATGATGTTCATGCGCCATCGCTGTGTAACTGAATAAACTAGTAAGCACAAGCAATGAAAGAATATTTTTTACCATCATTTTTCTTCTCTCGTTTGAACAAAATTCCCAAAACGCTTATTAAAGCGAGCAACATTCCCTTCCTGTGAATGGGTTTTCTGTTTCCCTGTATAAAACGGGTGTGAATGAGAGGACACATCGAGAAGAACATATGGATAACTTTGCCCTTCAAACTCAACAGTTCTCTCTGTTTTTATCGTCGACCCAACTTTGAAATACACATCAGCAGCGGTATCGTGAAAAATCACTGTCCGATAATCCGGATGAATATTCGGCTTCATAGTCCCTCCAATTGTTATGTTATAATATAACAATAATATTTTTTTTCATCGTTGACTACTCTTTTTTAGCCTTAATATTTATATGGTTTATTCAGTTTATTGTTGGCTGATGATTAAAAATACCAAACAGTACGATCGGAAAGCCAAACGAGGACGATGAAACAAATCCAAAGTTGATGGTAAAAATTGCAGTCAATGATGAGTAATGAAAGCGTTTAATGATCAATAGCAATTCATTTTTATAAGAAGAGAATTAAGGTAGAAGCAATTCTAAACTCTCGATTTTGATAACAATTAATACTCCGCTATCGCCCTACCCATAGAAAATTCACCGTTCAAAACATCATGTTAACTATATATCTCTCATCAAGGGCTCCAACTTGACAGTATTTAATCCGACATAACTACTATTAAGTTACTATTTAGATAAAACAACTGTATTTTTGAATTGGTAAGGATAAACATCCGTATTTTATCGTATCGTTTACCTGAAAAATGACGCCCTGCTCTATGATTGTTTCATTAAATTTAATATAAGAATAAAGAAATAACCTAATTTAGTCTGAACTAAACAATTTTAATAAAAAAAACTAATGATTATTTTTATATCTTACTCGTCTACGCATTTGAGGTTTTATACTTATTTAATTAGAATTTTTGCCTATTGATGTTAAGCACTACTCAAACTTATATGTCATGAAGGAAATGAAAATGACAGGAAAATATCCTATTGCCAAAATAGTGGGGAGCAGAATAAAGAAACTTAGAAAAGAATACGGATTAACAGGAACAGAAGTAGCAGCGTATCTCAATGTGAGTCAACAACAGTATTCTCGTTATGAGCGTGGTATCAATAGAATTGATATAGATTCGCTCGTTATAATAGCTGACTTCTTCAAAATAAGTATACATTACTTCTTTGAAGACATCTCCATCGCACAAGTAAATAACAGAGCGGTGCAAGCAGAAATATATTAATAATGAATACCTGCATTCGAAGTTACGCTCTAAATTTTAAGGATCTCCTTATATTTATCCTATCATTTAACGAATAATCTATGCTCACATTTTCGGGCACTATAATTCATTAGAGTTAATGAACATTACGCTTCCATTAAATTACTGTGGTATCAATATATTGATATCACGTTATTAACCTGCTAAGGCACAGTCTTAGCCTATTAAAATTAGTATTACATAAAGGATTTAAAAATGAAAAAGACATTATTAACCACTTCAATTATCGCATTAACTTTAGGTGCGGCGTCGACTGCATTTGCAGCTGATGTAGGAAGCGGCACAATTGAATTTAATGGCACAGTGAATACCGGTGCTTGTACTATTGCACCTTCTTCAGTAAATAAAGAAGTTCAATTAGGTTCTGTACCAGTAGCATCATTGAAAACAGCCGGAGCACAAGGTCCAAACGTTGACTTCACATTAGAATTATCTGACTGCGTATTAGATCCAACTGAAAGTGAGACAGATTATTCTAAAGTTAAAGTAAGCTTTACTGGCCAAATGGATACCGCTGGTAACTTATGGGCGAGTACAGGTACGGCACAAAACGTAGGTGTCTTATTCCAAAATGATGCTGGTCAAAGCATCAAAACTGGCGACACTATTACTCAAAATCTGAACGCAGGTGCAAATACAATTCACTTATCTGCACGCATGCAAGCATTAGGTCAAGCAACTTCAGGTTCTGTTAAATCAACTGTTGCATACGTTTTAGATTATCAATAATTTTTAATATTACTATTCATTGTAATAAACTTTAATTAGTAATTAATTTACTGGATATGCTACGCCTAAAATTCATAGCATATCCAGTTATTATTTAAATAAAAACCTATAACAATAATACTTTTTATATAATATTCCGGTCAATTAAAATGAACAAATTTAAACAAAACATAGTGACGAGTTTAATATCTAGCTTATTTTTATATTCAAACTATGTAAATGCAGACTCTGTTCAATTTAATCAGGATGCTTTATCTATTTCTGGCGATACAAATATTGACTTGAGTTCATTTGAAAAAAATCACTCACAGGAAGGCGCTTATTTTTCTAACGTATCAATTAACGGTAGAAGGACAAACTTTTTTGATAAAATTGACTTCTTTAATAAAGAAGGATCTATACAACCCTGCATTTCACAAAAAATAATAGACGTTATTGGCTTAAAAGAAGAGTTCATCAATAAAATACCAACATGGTCAGATGGCCAGTGCTATGATTTATCAGCACAGGACGATAATATTTCATCACTCTTTGATGATGAAAAGCAAGAACTTTCATTATCAATACCGCAAGCTTATTTCCTATACTCAGATGAAAACTGGGTGCCGCCTATGCAACGTGAAGTAGGCATTAATGCACTAGTATTTGACTATAATATAGTAGAAAACTACATAAAATATAAGAATGCTCAAGATACAAATAACTTAAGCTCATTTGGTGCTATTGGTACAAATATAGGACGTTGGAGATTCCGTAGTAACTATCAATTCCAAAAAGATTTTAATAATAGCAACAATGATAGTTTTAAATGGGTTCAAACCTATCTTTTTACTGATTTACCTGACTTATCAGCTAAGTTCTTTGTAGGAAAATATTATACAGCTAGCCAGATTTTTGATTCTGTACGCTTTAATGGCGTAAGTGTTTTCACTGACGACAATATGCTGCCATCAATTCTAAGAGGTTATGCACCAAATATAACCGGTACAGCAACCAGTAACGCGACTGTCGTTATTTCTCAGAATGGACGTATATTAAGCCAAGTAAAGGTTGCTCCAGGACCTTTTTCTATTGATAACTTGAGTTCTGCTTTATCGGGTACCTTAGACGTCAAAATTACGGAAGAAGATGGTTCTGTTAGAGAGTACCAAATATCATCAACTAACATTCCATTTTTAACTCGACCAGGTATGTTTCAATATAAATTAAATGCCGGTCGATTAGCACCAATGGGTGAAAATAATGTTGATAATGATTTTATTTCAACCGAATTTTCTTGGGGATTATTTAATAACTTATCCGTTTTTGGTGGTTTATTTTCAACATCAGATAGTGAATATATTGCTTATAATGCGGGTCTAGGTATAAACATGGAGCGCTTAGGTGCAATATCATTTGATATTACACAGTCTAAAAATCGCTTACATACTACAAATTCAAGTACAGGTGAAAGCTATAGAATCAATTATGCAAAACGATTCTCTAACTCCAGTCGACTCGATTTAACTGGATATCAGTTCTCAAATGAAGGATTCATGTCCGTTAATAATTTTATTTATACGAAAGGTAATCCATCGAACCATCATTTTCGCCAGAAAAATGTTTTTACAACATCATTTACTCAGCAAATACCTGATTTCAATGCTGATGTAAGCTTAAGTTATTCAAGAGAAAGTTATTGGAATGAACCTAAAAACAACGATACTTTAAGTGTATCGTTTAATAAAACAATTAAAAATGACTTTTTTGATAATGCGCTTTTATCATTATCAGTCAGTGAAAGTAGTTATGTGAGAGGAAGTAAATCTAAGCAGGCTTATCTTTCATTAAGTATTCCTTTTGTTGGCGAAAAGAATTCGCGATTACAATATTTTAGTTCATACAATGACCAAGATAAAAAATACAGTAATAATGTTAATTACCATACAAAAATCGATAGCAATAATTTAAGCCTGGGACTTTCGACAAGAGACTTTTTTGAAAATACAACGATAAACGCATCTGCATCTCGTGATACCCAATATGGGACAGCACAGATAACGGGTTCATTTGGTGATGATTATCGTACATTAAGCGGAACGCTAGATGGCTCATTAACAATTACAAGCCAAGGTCCTGTTTTACATAGAAGAGTCTATGACAATCAAGCAAGAATGGTGATTGATACCGATAATGCTAAAGATGTTTCAATCAATCAAAACGAGTCAATTACAAATAGATTTGGCTTAGCGGCAATTAGTAATGTGCCGACATATTACAAATCAACTCAATATGTTGATCTGAATAATATACCTGAAAATGTCAGTGTGGATGATAGCGTCATTGAATCAACTTTAACTGATGGTGCCGTTGGTTATGCAAAACTCAATACGATTATTGGCGAAAAAGCATTAATTACCATCAAGTTTCCTGATGGAAAAACACCACCGTTTGGAGCTTTAGTTTATGACTCAGCAAAAGATACCGTATTAGGTATGGTTGCTGAGAATGGTCAAGTTTATTTAACCGGAATTCAACCGAACCAAAAATTAATCGTTAAATGGAATGGTGGGCAATCATGTCAGTTAGTGACGGATAGCCAGATCATTCAAAATATCAATAATGTGATTTGTAATAAAGAATAAAATATTATGAAAAAATTTAAATTAATTATCAGTAGCTTATTACTAGTTAGTGCATATACACATGCATCAATTTCAGCAGACCGTACACGAGTCATTTATAATGAAGCCAGCAAAGGCGTTAGCATTGTTGTAGAAAATACTGACAGTAAAGACCCTTTTTTAGTTCAATCTTGGATTGAAGATGAAAATAGCCATAAAATTTCTGATCCATTAATAGCATTGCCATTATTGCAGCGTATTGAGCCCAATCAAAAGAAGCAAGTCAGGATCAGCACTACGAAAAATAATTTGAAAGCTCCAAGTGATAAAGAATCATTATTCTATTTTAATGTACTAGGAATACCGCCAAAAAGTGAACTAGAGAATGCGGTTGAAATTGTTATTCAATCTAGATTTAAACTTTTTTATCGACCAACAGGATTGAAAAAATACCCTGATAATAACTGGCAAAAAGAATTAAAAATTGAAAAAAGTGGTAATTCATTAAAGTTAACAAATCCAACTCCTTACCATGTTGTGATTATTAACATTAATGATAATGCGAGTAAAGTTGAAAATTTCCAAGAAATAGTTATTAAACCAAATAGTAATGCCAGCTACTCCTTGAATGATAAAAAAATAAAGTCATCCAACATGGTATTAACGTATATTGATGATTATGGAACACCAAAACTATTAAATTACACCTGCCAAAGTGCAACATGTTCATTAGTTAATGAAAAATAGGAAGAGATCATGACACCCTATTTTAATAAAGTAGTATCAATTATTATAATTTCGCTTTCGTTTTTAAGCTTTAATGCACTTGGAGCCGTAGCAAACTGCAAACCCGCGGCTGGTGGAACATCGATACAACAAGATATTAAATTTGATATTACAAGCAATAGTAGCGCTATAACAACCGGAACACAATTAGCGACTGCATTATCTTCTTTTATGTCTTTACAATGTGATTTTACAGGAAGCGTAGCTACACCTAATCACGTTTATTTTAAAAATGTTGTTCCTCAACAAACTAAAACACTATTAATAAATAGCGGCGTTACCGTTACTCAGCAAAGCGCAATTGGTGGGGGTACAATTGCAACAATTACCAACGCCAGCGTACCTAATATTGACTTAGGATATTGGAGCCAACCTTCAGTAGGCACTGCTGTAAATATTGGTATCATGTATAATTTTGCCGTCCTAAAAGGTAGTAATGCATTAAAACCATTTGATACAGGTAATTTTTTATTAGGTTATCATGAAGATTATCAAGGTAAATATATTGGTGCTCCTGTATATGCACATATCATTGGTAATTTAACGTTACTCTGCCCTACTCCTGAAGTCAGTGTGACTACATCAAATGGAGGAACTGTTGGCTTTGGTACTATTTCGCCAAAACAAATGAATGCTGGGGAAGTTGTCAGCCGTACATTTAATATAGGCATGTCAGTTCCACAAAATTGTGAAACAGGGTTAAATGTATCTGTTCGATTTGAACCAAATAATAATTCTATATTGGGAAATAAATACCTTGATATGGGAAATGGATTACAGACCGTAATTAAAAGTAATTCAACCGAACTCGAATTTAACCAAAATTATGCTATTGGCGAAATTAAACCGCAATCACCTGTAAATGTGCCATACACTGCAACCTTAAGTCAAATTAGCGGGCGCTCAATTACGTCTGGTCCATTTTCTAAAACAATACGTGTCGTAGTTTCTTATTAGTAATTCGAGGCATCTGTGATAACTGCGTTTTTATCATTAATGCCTTTCTTTAAAAATAGCCCTAAATAGACGATCGTTATTTGACATTTTTTGGGTGTTGCTGTACTAAGTACAAGTACACATAATAAGGAGTAACTTAGATGAAAAAGTTAACCTTAGCCTTAGTTGATGACCACCCGATTGTCTTATCAGGCTTAAAAGAAACACTATCCCAATCACACAACTTATCCATCGAAGGTGCATTTACCAGCGATGCTGAGTTGTTTTCTTTTTTAAATCACCATACTGTTGATGTCATTGTTACTGACTATATGATGCCCAATAACACGCAATCAAGTGATGGGCAAAATTATATCCAATTTCTACAGCGTAAATACCCAAATACAGCGTTAGTGGTATTAACGATGATATCTAACCCCATGATTATTCAAACGTTATACGATAACAATGTCAATGCGGTTGTCTCGAAGGAAGCGCCACTACCAGAGCTAATCAAAGCCATTACCTTAGCGGGTCAAGGAAAACAATACCGTCAACCTATTGCAGATTTAACGACAACAATAAAAAGCCGTAAAGCTTCGACCCTTGATGAAAGAGTGAAAACACTCTCGCCTCGAGAGTTAGAAGTATTGCGCTTATTTGTTCAGGGAAAACCGATTGTTGAAATCGCCAAATTGCTCAATAGAAGTGATAAAACCATTAGTCTGCAAAAAAATGCAGCCATGCGTAAATTAGGTGTTGAAAATAACCAAGCTCTAATCAGTTATTGCATTACACACCATTTGTTTGACTAAGCTTATTTAGCCAAAACGTTAATTCATCGCAAATCACTTTATAGGTATCGGCTATGTTTAAGTTTGGTTTTTCCATATTCAACAACTCTTCAAGCACGTGAAGTCTACTAGCAAGTTCACGCTGTTCCACGCTCACTAATGCGCCCCGAATACGATGTGACAGCTGTTTTACTGCCTCTATGTTATTATTTTTCACCGCTTCGCAAAGATCATGAATATCAACAGTAAAATGTTGAATAATATTATCTCGGTCATTGCTATCAAGTGGGTTAATAAATACCATAGTGGCAGAATCAGAGAGAAGCGTAGAAGAATAGGTAGGGAAGAAACGGTTGAATAATTGCGCTAAAGTATCTAGTTCAATTGGCTTAACTAACCAGGTATCCATCCCTGCGGCTAAACAGCGTTCTTCTTCATCCTTCAAACCATTTGCCGTAACACCAACAATCGGGCAAGTTTCACCTTCACTCCGCAGCTGTTTAGTTAACTCATACCCATTACGGTAAGGCATATTGACGTCAGTTAAAACAATATCAATGACTTCATTATCCCAAATAACTAAGGCCTCTTCGCCATCGCTAGCCATAAAGACTTCGCAACCAAGTAATTCTAACTGCTCTTGCAGTATAACCTGATTTATTGGGTTATCTTCTGCAACTAAAACACGCAATGAGTATTCATTCGCATAAGATGGTGTCTGTTGAATTGGACAGCTTAAAGGCAATATTGAATTTTCATCATTTTGCAGTAAAAAAAGCTGTTGATTTAATTCAGATAAACGGAAGCTTGCTTCATCACTTATCCATATTTTCCCTTGCCAATTTTTAGGCAATGAAAAGTTCTCGATTAAAATACTTACGGCAATGACCAATGATGAGTCTTCAGGCAACTCAGCCTCTGTGAAATAGACTTTTGCTCCCCAACGAGTTAGCCAATCATACACATTGTTGGTTAGTAGAGGATCTATTGTCCGCAGCCAAATATGTGAACCCGTTAAACTCTTCCAATGTATATTGTTGTGATCTAGTTCTAACGGCAATGTCACTTTAAAAGAGCTACCATGCATCAGCTCGCTTGCTACGCTGATTTCGCCCCCCATCAGCTTGACTAATTTTGAGCAGATAAATAAACCTAAGCCTGTTCCTCCGTAGGTATGGTCTCCAGAGTGTGCTTGATAGAAAGGTTCAAATAACTTTTCTTGTTCTTCTTTACTAATTCCAACGCCAGTATCGTTTACAAACAATATGATATTGTTATTGTCACCATTTTTTAATTCAATCGTCACTTTACCATGATGTGTAAACTTAATAGCGTTACTGACTAGGTTACCAAATATTTGTTGTAATCGTGCTGAGTCACCAATTCTAATGGCATAGATATTAGGATCAATAATGGCAAATAACTGAAGTTTCTTCTGTTGAGCTAGGCCTTGATATAACTGAACGGTTTGCTGTATTAAATCGAGTAGGTCAAATGACTGGTGTTGAATATGAATTTGATTGGCTTCTATTTTACTGATATCAAGAATATCCCCGATAAGATGCATTAATAAATGCGATGTTGTAGACATTCTATCAAGAAAATGTTTTTGCTTAGGAGTTAATGCTGTATTTTCTAATAATTCTAATGTCCCAATAATACCATAAAGCGGAGTTCGTATTTCATGGCTCATCGTGGCTAAAAAGGTTGATTTAGCTTGGTTAGCTTCTTCAGCTAAACGCTTAGCATGATTAAGCTGTGCTTCTGTTTCTGCTTGTATAGTGATATCAGTAAATGCACATAAAATAACTGGGCGTTGCTGATAATGGGTTGCAGTGCTAACAATATAGATAGCGTGCTTCCCTGATTTTAAAACAGTCGTAACCTGCTTCTGATCAGAAATAACACGGCGAAGTAATTCATTATATTCAATAGAATCATAAGGATGAGAAGTATCTGGAATTTTTAACCAGTGCTGAGCTAGTTCATTAGCAAAACGAAGTCCTAGTGTTTCTTTATCAATAACACAAAGCCCTATCGGTGTGGTTGCAATCAATGTTTGATTGAACTCTTCACTTTCTAAAATAACTTGTTGTGAATGTACCGCAGGCTGTAATATTTTTTTATGGTACCAATGTTTATAACCCCAGCCGCAGAAAATACTAAACAGAAGAGATATAACAAGGCTAATTGGCAACCATAAGTTATCTTCAAAAAATGCGGCATAACTAATTCGGTAATAGCCCACCCAATCTGTATTTTCAAAACTTAATTTCATCACCAAGCCATTTTGTGTATAAAAAATACCTTCTAATGGCTCAACAGGAACAGCTGACTCTCCCAATAATAGGCCAAAATCTTCATGCAAAAGCCAGAATTCATGCCTCAATGTTGGGTTTAACATTTTCTCTAGCATACTAAGATGATCTTTACTTAACAGAGAAACTGCATAAATATCTTTTGGTGAAAGATGAGCACTTTGCCACAAATCAGCATTGAAGCCTGCTGGAACAATGCCCATTAAATTATTTTTAAAATTTTCTGCTTTTAGCCAAATAACTGGGGGTTCTTGCTCGTCTTGTTTTATATCAGCAAACTGCTTATTTATTAATGATAAATTTTTTCTAACACTATCGGTTACTGAGCGAAATAATTCAGGCGAAATAGCCTCTCCCCCCATTAAAGTACCAACTGATGGAACGCTAATGCTAATATAGTCATGCTCGTTAACAAAAAATACAGCTGCGGCTGGATAGTATGAGCGCCCCCAAAATGTGGAGTAAAAATCTGCTAAATAAGCCCCTAATGAAAATAAAATACTCGGAACTCTGGAGCACTCTAAATTGGTTCCACAAGCTAAAGTGAATGGCATAGCAACGATAGACTCTTTACCTTCTAATAGTCTTAATGGCCATTCTTTCGGTAAAAATTGATCATTGATGGAGTAAGTTCGACTTTCAAGCAGTTCAGATAAATCTTGATTCTGTTTATTTAGTGCTTTTAAAAAAGTTTCTTGTTCAATCAAATAACCAATAAAAGATTTGAATTCAACTTCTAAACGCCTGGTTTCTTGCTGAACAATCCTATCAGCACTCCAAAATAATGTTGTGATTAATACAAATAAAAGAGGCAGAGTAACTGTTAATATACTATTAGTACGCCCAGAACTGCGCGTTATACGAGAAAAAGCAGTTGGTGATTTATTTGGCATCGTACTATTCTCTGCTATGATAGGGACAATCCAATATATCTATCATAATATAAAATAAGCCAAGTAAACAGAAAAGTTTTTACTTTAATATTTATACAATTGCAGATGTATAATAATCTTTTAAGTCATCTAGTTCCCAACCAAAACCA
This sequence comes from Providencia sp. wls1922, assembly GCF_009706505.1. Classification (NCBI taxonomy): domain Bacteria; kingdom Pseudomonadati; phylum Pseudomonadota; class Gammaproteobacteria; order Enterobacterales; family Morganellaceae; genus Providencia; species Providencia sp. wls1922. The sequence goes on from NZ_WLUG01000115.1 coordinate 73,147, forward strand.
TTTAAACCTGAAATATACATAGATAATTTAGGATGACGCCCAATTATATAGAATAACCGATTATAAAACTCAGGAAAATTAACTTCAATAATTAATAGATATTTGAATAACACATCAACTGTAAGCGCATTTTCACCACGCTCATATCTTGATAATTGTTGTTGACTAATACCTAACTTTTTTGCAACACATTCCCCGCTAATACCTTTTTCAATGCGATACTTTTGCATACACTTTCCTACCAGTTGACTGATATAATATAGTTTTTCTTTTTTCATGATAGATAACAACCTTAATGTCATAAATTAAATCTACTGCCTAGCGCCAAATTATACTAGGTTAGAATCCCGATAATATAAGGTATTCCTTATTTGATGGTCGACAAAGATAATGAATTGAAAACTAAGAATTTTATATTAATCAATTAAACAATATCATTACAAAAGCACAGTTCACCCTTTACTTATAAAGTATAGTAAATACGTAAGGCGAATATTAATGAAAAGTTTCAATCTTTCATACAACACTATATTTTATTTAAATATTCGTTAAGTACAACAACATATCATAAAAAATAATATTCTGTTTTTTTTAATTAAAAACCCTGCTTGCTTGTATATAAAAAATCACTTTTATATACATAAATAAAATAAGTCACTCAATCAAACACTAATAAAGAGTGATGATAAGTATTATTCTTACGCTTACAACGCTGAACTTTAGACTAAAAATACACCGGTATAGCTTTAAGCATTAAAATATAAACTAAATCAAGAGATAAAGCTGATGGTGTTCCAAAAAAGACTTTTATATGAATTTAATAAATAAAATTTACATATCACACCATAAAAGCATAGCTAGGTAAAAAAACCATTTTGACAAAAAGTGCGAAAGATTCCTTCACTATTTTCGTACCATAGTAAATACAATAGCTTAATTAATTATCAAAATAAAAAACTTCATATTACAATCATATTTTACTAGTAAAAGATTCAAAGTAGCAGACTAGAACATTAAGAATTCAATATTATTTAAATATAAAACTAATATTTTTGCCATCTGATCAGCTCAAAAAATGAATTGCATTAAATCGTCAACAAGCACATAGAGTCAAAGTGAAACCCATCTATTTACCTCCCCTCATCATGAAATTTCTTCATGTTCGAAGTGAAATTAAGTCGCTTTAACTCCCTGTCTCGCTCTGGCATAAATTAAACATATTAACTTACTGGCTACATAAAATTGATGAATGAGAAAACGTGCAACATCTCTGTAATCAAGAAATAAACGCCGTTTTCCTATTAGAGCTAGGATGCAAAAATCATGAATACAGAATTTACCTTTAATATTACGCGCAGCATTTTTGATGAAAATTACAACCCATCGGAAAACACGCGGATTACTACCAACTTTGCAAATTTAGCCAGAGGCAAAAGCCGCCAAGAAAATCTGCGTAACGCATTGTCGATGATCAACAACCGCTTCAATTCATTGGCGTATTGGGATAACCCTAAAAACGATCGCTATGCTGTTGAGTTGGAAATTATCTCTGTCGAGATGAATATCGAAGAAAAAGATAGCGCCTTCCCTGTCATTGAAATATTAAAAACCAGCATCATCGATAAAAAAACGCAGCAACGTATTGAAGGGATTGTAGGGAATAATTTTTCTTCCTACGTGCGGGACTATGATTTTAGCGTTTTACTTTTGGAACATAACAAAGACCAAGCAGAGTTTAGTATTCCTACTAAATTTGGCTGCCTGCATGGCAATATTTTTAAATCGTTTATTAATTCCAAAGAGTACAAAGCGAACTTTAATAAATCACCGGTGATCTGTTTAAGTGTCTCAAATAGAGATACCTACCATCGCACTGGGAATCAACACCCTATATTAGGTATTGAATATCAGCCAAGTAACGCTTCTTTAACGGAGCAATACTTCGCAAAAATGGGCTTACAGGTTCGTTACTTTATGCCAAAAAATAGCGTTGCCCCTTTGGCCTTTTATTTTACGGGAGACTTGCTGAGCGACTACAGCAACCTTGAGTTAATCAGCACTATTAGCACCATGGAAACGTTCCAAAAAATTTATCGTCCTGAAATTTATAATGCCAACACGGTAGCGGGTGAATGTTATCAACCGAGCTTAAATCAGCAGGATTACTCATTAACAAAAATTGTTTATGACCGTGAAGAGCGCAGCCAACTTGCCATTGAACAAGGTAAATTTACTGAAGAGCACTTCATTAAGCCTTACCAAACGATCCTTGAAAAATGGTCTGCAAGCTATTCCGTTTAATAAAAATCGGTCAATTTAATAAAATCGCGTATTTATAAAAAATAAAATAAAAGGTCACCTGCAATGAAAATATTATTACCTACTTCCACAGCCGGTAGCTTACCGAAACCATCTTGGTTAGCTGAACCAGAAAAGCTTTGGTCCCCATGGAAACTGAACAACGAAGAACTTATCACCGGCAAACAAGATGCCCTGCGTTTATCACTGGACGATCAATTACGTGCGGGTATCGACATCGTGAGCGATGGCGAACAAACTCGCCAACACTTTGTGACCACCTTTATTGAACACTTGAGTGGTGTGGATTTTGAAAAGCGCCAAGTGGTAAAAATTCGTGACCGTTACGATGCCAGCGTACCAACCGTTGTGGGCGCTGTTGCTCGCCAAAAGCCAGTATTTGTGGATGATGCTAAGTATCTTCGTCAACTCACTGACAAACCGATTAAATGGGCATTACCGGGTCCAATGACCATGATCGACACGCTCTATGATAACCACTATAAAAGTCGTGAAAAATTGGCGTGGGAGTTTGCTAAAATTCTTAACCAAGAAGCCAGAGAGTTAGAAGCCGCAGGTGTCGATATTATCCAATTTGATGAACCCGCATTTAACGTATTTTTTGATGAAGTCAATGACTGGGGGATCGCTGCCCTCGAAAGAGCCATTGAAGGACTGAAATGCGAAACTGCAGTACATATCTGTTATGGTTATGGCATTAAAGCCAACACCGATTGGAAGAAAACATTAGGTTCTGAGTGGCGACAATACGAAGAAGCTTTCCCGAAACTGCAAAGCTCAAATATCGATATCGTTTCACTGGAATGCCACAACTCCAATGTCCCGATGGACTTGATTGAGCTTATCCGTGGTAAAAAAGTGATGGTCGGTGCAATTGACGTGGCAACCAACACTGTCGAAACTCCGGAAGAAGTCGCCAATACATTGCGAAAAGCCCTACAATTTGTTGATGCAGACAAACTTTACCCATCAACTAACTGTGGCATGGCGCCATTATCTCGCGATGTTGCCAGAGGGAAACTCAACGCGTTAAGCGCAGGCGCAGAGATCATCCGAAAAGAACTTGGCGCAAAATAAATTACCCCAGATTTGGCGATCTCATCCATCGCCAAATCTCATCATTTTTAAACCCTTCATCGCCACTCACACCCTTTATTCGTATTTACTGAAAATCTCTGAAATTCTTTCAGCCATTATCACAGAAACCCTCTATCAATGTTGCTGTCTAGACATTTTCCCTCCTATACTTTTTTTGCTCAAAAAGTGACTAATAACAAAATAACTGGAAGGAAATAATCATGAAATTATCTCTACTAGGATGTTTATTGGCAGCTTCATTTTCTTTGCACGCTTATGCCGCAAGCGAGCCACCAATCCGATTAGTGATCCACGGGGGAGCCGGTACTATTACCAAAGACACCATTACTCCAGCACAAGAAAAAGAGTATCAAGAAAAACTGACCGAAGCCTTAGAAGCAGGCTATGCGGTACTCAATAAAGGCGGTAGTAGCCTTGATGCGGTACAAGCCTCTATTAATGTGATGGAAGATTCCCCGCTATTTAACGCAGGAAAAGGCGCCGTTTTTACCCACGAAGGCAAAAATGAAATGGATGCGTCGATTATGGATGGCAGCAACCGTAAAGCAGGGGCTGTGGCAGGTGTCACCAACATTAAAAACCCGATTAATGCCGCTTATGCCGTCATGACCAAAAGCCCTCATGTCATGATGGTTTCTAAAGGTGCTGAGCAATTCGCCGCAGAACAAGGTCTTGAAATCGTTGACCCATCCTATTTCCGCACTGACTTCCGTTGGCAGCAACTTCAAAAAGCCAAAGAAAAAGAGAAAGTGGTACTCGACCATGACGGTAAAACTGCCGCTCTCTTTATTGATCCAATGATGTATGACTACAAATATGGCACTGTTGGCGCGGTCGCTCTCGATAAAAACGGTAATATCGCCGCAGGGACATCCACAGGTGGCATGACCAACAAACGCTTCGGTCGCGTCGGTGACTCCCCTATCATTGGTGCAGGGAACTACGCTGACAACAATACCGTCGCCGTTTCAGCCACAGGCTCTGGCGAAATGTTCATCCGTACCGCAACCGCCCACAATATCGCTGCTCAAGTCAAATACAACAAAACGCCTATCGACCAAGCAGCCCGTAATGCACTGGATGAAGTCAAAGAGCTAAACGGAAGTGGCGGTGTGATTGTGTTGGATAAAACCGGTAACTACGCGATGGAGTTTAATTCAGAAGGGATGTACCGCGGAACAATCGGTAATGATGGTAAACCGCAAGTCGCGATTTATAAAAACGATTAAGTTCCTAGTATTTAAATTTGCTACACCATAAAAATACAAAAGCCCACCAATGTGGGCTTTATAAACGATATCTCTATAAGCTCGTCTCTATAAACCATGCCTATATAGACAACAGCTTTCAGCCTAATGACTTTTCAACTGCGCCACTGGCCAAATACCCTTTATGGAACGCAGCTTGCCTTGGAGAGATACGCGCAACCGCCTCTGCTGAGCAAGAGGCATCCACCAGTACAAAACTGGCATCATCCCCTTTTGCTGGCCACACTTGCTTGCCCTTTTCATCCAGTGGCAATACATTGCCCGTGGCGATAGCAAGGGAGCGAGATAATGCCAACTCATCAGGGCGCGTGTACAACTGCGCATATAGATTGGCTTTTTCTAACATGTCCCCGAGACCAAATGGCGACCAGTGATCAATCACACTGTCAGTCCCTGTCATCACAAACACACCATTTTTATTCAGCGTTTTTAATGGCATATGTAATGTACCGATAGGCACTGTCGACGCTATCGTAATCTGCTGCTCAGCCAACCGTTTTGCCATCACATCGGCATCTTCAGGATTTAACATAGCTAACGCAAATGCATGGCTAATCGTCACCTTGCCACGCAAGCTGCGGTTTTCATCCACCGTTTTTATCATATAGTTGATAGCAGCAAGTCCAGCCGGGCTTGTCTCATGCAGATGGATATCAACCCCTTTGTTGTAATCCAGCGCAATCTGGAACATCGCATCAAGGGATTTTTCCATCGCACCATCCACATTGGTCGGATCTAACCCTCCCACATAGTGTGCACCCGCTTGCATCGCTTCTCGCATCAAAGGGACTGATTTTGACAGCAACAAGCCATGTTGAGGGAATGCCACAATTTCACACGTGAGATCTTGCTGACGTTTATCCAACACTTTTTGCAGTGCTTCAAGGTTTTTTAATCCAGAAACAGGCTCAATGTTGCAATGGCTGCGCGCGATAGTCGACCCGTGAGATTGAATCAAATCAATCAGCGCATGCGCTCTTTCTTGCGTGAAAGGCTGCAATTCAGGCAACATTTTCTGTTCAAGGGCTATCATATCCATAATGGTTTTACCTTCACGGGACTGTGGCGCTTGCCATGCTCCTCCGTAAAAGGTTTTATCCAGATGAATATGCATATCTCGAAATGCAGGAAGCATCAATTTGCCTTGCGCACTGTACGCATTCAGAACGGTATTTGGATGCTGTTTATTGGGTAACACCGCCACGATTTTACCATCATTAATTTCGATAATTTTTAGCTCAGTTTGTGTCCCCATTACCGTACTATCACGGAAATTAAAACCTGTTTCGAGTAACGCATCATCAAGATAATAATGTTTATCTGTGATACGAGAAACACCAGACTGCGGTACGCTTTGCACCGCCGCCCCCGCAGATACTGAACCTAATAATGTACAAGCCGCCACCACTTTTGCGCTTGTCGTCAGAAACTCTCTGCGACCAGATAACTGTTCTGTATTCATAGCAACTCCTTATCATCGAGAGTTCGACCTTATCGTATAAGGCCGAACGAGTGAGGTTTAGCCTTGAATAATATGGGTTCCCGTCTCGCCACGTAATGCTGCTGGCAGAGCTTCAGGCGTCGTGATAATCACGCGCTTACCGCCATTAGCGATAAACGATAAACTGGCTTCGATTTTCGGTAGCATGCTTCCTGCTGGGAAGTGCCCCTCTGCCATATAGCGTTTCATATCCGTCGTTGAAGTTTCACCAAGGGCTTTTTGTTCCGGTTTGCCAAAGTGAATACACACCTTTTCAACGCCCGTGGTGATGATTAAAATGTCCGCATTGAGCTCTTTCGCCAGTAGCGTAGTCGATAAATCTTTATCAATAACAGCATCCACACTTTGATAACCGCCCTGCCCATTATTCACAACAGGGATCCCACCGCCGCCAGCCGCAACAACCACATAATCATGTTCGGTCAATGTACGAATTGCTGCTGACTCAATGACTCGTTTAGGTTCAGGGGATGCCACCACGCGGCGATATCCGCGTCCTGAATCTTCAACAAAGTGCCAATCAGGGTTTTCCTGCTGCAATACATCAGCTTGTTCTTTACTGAAAAATGCGCCAATCGGCTTAGTCGGAGCCGCAAAGTTCGGGTCATTTTTATCAACTTCCACTTGTGTCACTACCGTTACCGCTTGGCGATGTTGCTGTTTCGCTAATACGTTAGTAAGTGCTTGCTGGACTAAATAGCCAATCCCCCCTTGAGTATCCGCCACACAGTTAGCCAGCGGTGTCAGTGGTAATCCTTCCGTCACATGAGCAATTTCAGCGCGACGTAAATCCAACCCCACCTGCGGTCCATTGCCGTGAGTCAGCACAATATTGTAATTACCTTTAAGCATATCGCTGATGTGCTGAGCCACTTCCTGAACCGCTTTTTCTTGAGCTTCAATGGATTGGCTGCTGTTATCTTTAATAATACTGTTGCCCCCGATGGCAACAACCACGAGTTCTTTCATGATTAAGGATCCTGATACCGAATATTTAGCAGATAGTGGGTGTATCGCGTACACCCACTATAAAGATTGGCTTATTACGCTGATTTACTAAGCTTTTCAGCTTTTTCAGCTTGTTGCTGCTCCACTGATTGGCGACCATCTAAAAAGTGTTTGATAACAAACAAAGCCGCCATCATGAGGTATGCGTAGACAAACATCAATGCCGAACCTGTTGCAATACCCACAGCCGGAGAATGGATGATGCCAAAGAAGACCAATACTGCACCCACTGCCGCCGCAATCGCGCCACGTAACGGCTTGTTTAAGATAGCGAAGATAGCGATACAGCCCCATAACATACTTGCCAACGGTGCACCGTTACCTAAGTGAACCAGACCTTGATAGTAAACGCCTTTATGTAACAGAACTTCCGTACCAATCGCGCTTGCAGACGTACCTGCCGCTCCCATGACACTGTTAACCATCGTCAATGCCCAGTTCGCAATCCATGGGAATAGACAGATGAAAATCACAGGTACTTCGACTTTCGGTGTTTCTCGCACCACTTGGTTAGCGGTCACTACACCGATAAACACTAAGATAGGGACAATGGCCGTCATTGGGATCACTGCGAGCATAAATGCGCCAATACCAAATAACGGGACGATAAACATGGTGATACCGGATGCTAAGGTATAACCCACACTCGCGCCCATCGCTTTCCAACCCGCATGACCCACATACACTGTCACAGGGAATGGATTACCCAGCACAACACCCACGGTTGAAGATAAACCGTTTGCCAGCATCACTTTACGTGTGTTGTATTCATCACCCGCTGCGTGAGCACTTTCAATATTTTCAAGGTCAAAGATGTAGTTCGCTAAACCTAAAGGTACCGCTGAGGCTAAGTACGGCAGTGCATGAGGTAAACCTTGGAAGAAGCTATCCACATGGATGCTTGGCGGGTTAAAACCAAATGACGCCATGGATGCCGTAATCGCTTCTGGGCTTTGTAAACCCGAAATCCATGCTAAGGCAGAACCCGCGATAAGCAGCAGCAACCCTGTAGGAATACGTGCAAAGATAGGCTTTTTACCAAACCAGTTGATGAAAATTAACAGTAGGACAATAAACGATACCGTTGGTGCTTCAAATGCTTGCAGCATCGGGTTCATTGCCAGTAACAATAATCCGAGACCCGATAAACACGATAATAATACGGTACGCGGGATCATCTTACGGATGGTTTCACCAAGGAAAGAGCCCCCCACTAAAATCATTGATTCCACAAAACACCAGACCAACGCAATTTGCAGAGCAAATTCAGGATCTTTGGTGGTTTGGTAAACCGGCATGATCACTAAGAAGGTCACGGTGAAGATAGAAGGCGCACTTGGACCTGATGGTAGTGCCGTAACGTCATTTCGTCCTGTTTGCTTGATCATCTGCTGACCAAAGTAAGCGTAACTTACACTGGCAAGCAATACAGCAAAACCAAACGCTGGCGCGATACGACCATAAACAATTTCCGCTGGGATGCCGACAACAAAGATCAGTAAGCCCATCATGGTGAGTAGGTTCGTGAGGTTATTGGTCATCAAACCAAAATAGGCCGCCAAATCACCACGTTTCCATTTAATATTTAATAGACTCATATTCTTACTCCCATTCCCCTCACACCTTAGCAGCACGTTGTTGACGGTCTATCTCTTATGCCACTGAACAATTCAGGGAATGCGTTGCTTTATTTTTATCGCCCGGCCGAAGCCGGGCATTATTTTTTGCTTAGTGAGTTTTGGGCTCAATACCACTATGCATAGTGTTTCGCGTAAGAAAGCATCGCTTTTTCGAAGCAATCAAACGGAGGATGTACAATCCCTGCCCCAATCATTCCAATACCTGCATCTTTATGCGCAATCGCCGTGTTAATCACCGGAAGAATGCCACTAGCTGCAACTTTCGTGATATCAATCGCTGTCGGAATTCCCATGAAACCTAGCAATGGAATGGTGACGTTCGGGTTCTCACCAAGGGTGATTTCACGCATTTGGCGAGAGAAATCCACCGCTTCTTCAACGGTTCCCCCAACGAGCGCCACGATAGCCGGTGCTGTTGCCATCGCAAATCCACCAATCCCGTAAGTTTCTGTGATAGCCGAGTCACCAATATCTAAACCTGAATCTTCCGGTTTATAACCCGCGAACATTGGACCAATAACTTGCTGAGAAGGACCTGTAAACCACTGCCCCGGTAACCCGCTAATGCGTAAACCAAACTCATAACCATTACGTGCCATGGTAGTCACGACAGTACTGTATTCAATGCCGTGCGCCGCATCCATTGAGGCTTTACACATTGCCATCCATGTAGGACCCGAGAAATAGTCACTACTTGCCACGAAATCAAACACTTCTTTTTGCTGTGCAACCGTAAAATTGGTTTGAATAATTCCCGTGGTCAGCGCTTGGATCAGCAATGTTGTTCCCGCATTGTTACGGTTATGGCATTCATCACCCATATGTAACGCTTGTGCCAACATTAAGCGCAGGTCGATTTCACCGACGATTTTCATGGCGTCACGCAGCATTGGACCCAGCACATCACGCATCCAATTCAAGCGGTCAATAACGCTTTGGTCATTGGCACCCATGCGCAAGATTTTTGCCATCTGCTCACTCAAGTTAGTGAATGCGCGGTTGCCGTAAGTTTTGTTTTCGACAATGTGCATAAACATCGATGCCGATGTCACGCCCGCCATTGACCCTACGCAATCATGTTCATGGCATGGGGAAAAGATAATTTCCCCCGAAGCTGCAACACGTTCCGCATCCGCTAAGTCTTTTGCCAATCCTTCAAAAACTAAAGCACCTGTCACTGCGCCTTTCATTGCACCACACATATCTTTCCATGCCACTGGCGGGCCGGCATGTAGAATGGTGTTTTTCGTCATGCCCGGTACCACATTAATGGCTTGGTCATAACCCACGAGTACTGGCTGGGACTGAATAATGCGCTCAAGCGCTTGTGCGTTCGCCGCTGCGATTTTTTCTTGTAACGCTGCGTTGCCTTCAATTTGGTCAAGCGCACGGATCACGGCTACGTTACCTTGCCCCGGTGGAGTCCAATTCAGTTGAGTCACCGGAACGTGCTGTTTTTTCAGATCATCACTGAACATCTCAATGCCGATATTGATAACGTTCAATGGTTGTTTAAATAATGAAGTCATTACGCTTTCTCCCCTTTCCAGACAAACTCACGTCCTAATAAACCTGTATTGGTACTGCTACTCGCCCAAATCACACCTGCGTCAGTGAGCATCTTGACCTGTGCATCCATCGATGGCGTATCTTGGTCAGTACCCAGCACATAGCCAAGGATCACCAGTTCACGTCCTTCTTGTTTCGCTATCGCTTTTGCTGTTTTGATAGCGTCAATCATCACGCCGACCGGATCTTCATGAGAGCCAAAGCCAAGCACGAAATCCATCATGATCACACCAACTTCCGGGTCACGAGCTTCTTGCAGTAAACGCTCTATTCGGTTTGTTGGATCAATCATTGGGTGTGGCTTACCATTGGTAAAATCATCATCACCAAAGTCAAGGAAGGTATGGGCGACACTTTTATTGATATCTTTCAGACGGTAGTCAGGGTTAGGTTGAATATTGCTGTAGACGTCATCGTATTTTTCCAGCGCTGCAAACATGGCTTCATCACACAATGTCCCGCCACAGAAAAGACCACGAATGTATTTTTGTTCCGGTTTAAGTAACGCTCTAACTTCATCAATTAAAGGTAAGTTGAGAGGATGAAGGTCTAAATCTTCTTTACGAATACCTGTCAGTAAAACCGCTTTCAGAGCAGCTTCTTTGGTGCCTTGGGCAAAGGTTAAGCCTGGTTTATCATCCGGTAACGGTTGACTTCCTAAGAAACAAACCACCACTGGCTTATGGCATTTTTCAGCTTGTTCTAACACTTTTTTGGCAACCATTGGTGCTGGTGGCTTAGAAATGAGTGCAATGACTTGGGTTTCATCATCCGCATCCAGCATTTTGAGTGCATCAATCATCATGATGCCGCCAATTTTTTCACTTAGGTCACGACCACCCGTACCGATTAGCTGAGAAACTCCAGCACCAAATTCATGGATTCGCACGCTCAGTTCTTGGCTCCCCGTACCGGATGCCCCAATAATTCCGATGCTACCGCGACGAACATTGTTACCAAAACACAAGGCTGTCCCATTGATGATCGCTGTCCCGCAGTCTGGTCCCATCATCAATAACCCTTTTTGGCTCGCCAACTGTTTCAGTGCCAGCTCATCGTCTATCGAGACGTTATCAGAGAACAGCATCACGTTGAGATCATTTTCCAGTGCAATACGCGCTTCACGAGCCGCAAATTGCCCATTAACCGAAATAACCGCTAAGTTGGCATCAGGAATGTGCGTTTTTGCAGAGTTGATTGTGGCGTATTTGGCTTCATGCTGCCCACCGCCTTGATTTTTCTTATTAAACAGCTCTTCGATAGCAATCAATGTCGCATCATTGGCTTCATCGCTAGATCCTTTAATCACTATCATTAAATCGCCGTTTTTGGCTTCTTCTAATTCTGGTGTTAATAAACCTAAGTTTCTTAATACGCCTTTATTCATTTCTGTTGCCATTGCCACAAAGGCTTGCTCAACATTTTCAAGTTGGTTGGCTTTGGTGGAAATAGACATCAATGACACGGAATCAAAATAGGTATTCTTTTTTATGACCACTTTAGTCGACATGTGTTTCTCCGAAATAATGAGTCAGAAACAGCGCATCACGAATGCCAAATAGCATGTCGCAACCTGAACTAGACCCGATATTTAAAATCTCTAAAATTTGTGGATAAATATTTGTTTCTCGCCCATCAACTAAACATTGGATCAGTTGATGCATATTTTCGCGATACTCTTGGTTTAATGCTTTTTCTAACGTGATGGCACTGATGGGTGTTGTATTCGCCTTGCTTTGCGAAATCCCTTGATAAAAGCTCGGATAGCAGGAATTCGCAGGGTGATGTTTCAACAACAAAAAAGCCATTAGTCCCACTAAATAATCATCTCCCGAAGGCGTTAACCCAATTCCTAACCCAACAAACTGGCTCACAATATGAGTTAATGCTTGGTACCGTTTATTGATTAATAAATTAATTAAGCTAGAGCGTAATTCATTTAATTTTTTTGATGATTCAAGATAAAAACAATTATCCCCTTGGTAGTTAAACAGAGAGTGTGTTTTATCATTTAAAATAGAATCAATTTCGTTAATTTTAGACTGAAGAAAATAACGGTACTTTTCTTCTGTTAATTTTTCATTAATAAAATAAACCGTTGGTGGGTTCCATTTCTTACATAATAAAAATGAAATAGTATATTTCTCACCAATATGGATTTCATTATTTAAAATATAAACAGAATCCCCCGTAGTGATATTTAACGGTGAAAAATCCTTATTAATAATTCGGCAGCTATTAGGAGCATTATCCGTTTGCGAGCCAAGCAAGGTATAAAGTTGATTATCAATTGAAAAATTAATGGCTTTATTAAAAACCTGCTCTATATTCCCTGTTAATGATGGCTGATGCAAAAGATGCAAGAAATGTGCATCAGCCGTTAACCCATAAATGCTTTGCCGCTGAGATTGGTGTCTGTTCACAATCCCCCTTATGGGTGGTTACGCACCCGCTGCAATCAGTAACTCAGCAATTTCGTGATAGCCTTTTTCCTGTGCCAGCTCTAACGGCTTTTTACCGTATTTATCTGTCATATGTGGGTTGGCACCGTGATCTAACAGCATTTTTACGATTTGCTGCTGTTTTACGCCACCATCATTCAGCACAATCGCTTCTAGCAACGGAGTCCAACCGACAAAGTTGGTGTGATTAACATTAATGTCCGTGTTTTCCAGTAATTCACGCACAATTTCCACATGCCCTTTTTCACTCGCTGGCGTGATCCCAACACCACCAAAACGGGTTAGTAAATCTAAATTAGGATTAGCAGGTAATACTAAACGTAATAATGTTAAATCATTATTTAGGCAACTTAATAAAAATGGGTTAAAACACGTTTGGTCTTGTTTATTAATATCAGCACCCGCATGAATAAGAAAATCAACGCACTCATAGTGCTGATTTAAACTGGCATTCACAATAGCAGTGCGACCTTGTCGATTGGTACTATTAATATCAACACCTTTTTCAAGGCAATTTTTTAAAATAGCTAATTGACCTTGTTCTGCTGCTTTAAGAAAATCTTGAACGAGTGTGTTTTCTGTCATAACGCTCTCCACATTTAGCTATTTAAATTTCCTGATAGCCAAATTAAATATGAATTAAAGATTATTTAGCATGGTTAGAGCATAACAATTGCCATTAATAAATAGAATCCATTTAAATTTAATTCATCAATCTGCCACCTTATTATTGATTTAAATTCAACAATCGAGCATTTTTGTGCGTGAAAGCATCCTTCACTGACCTTTACCGATGTTTTTTTGTCTATTTTCTATGCAATTTGACCAAATAATTTTGTTAATCTTTTTGCCAATTTTTTCTTTCTTCAATTTTGTGACAGCCATCAAATCAAAGGTTTTGGAATTGTTAATATTGTGATTTTTTTGTTTATGAACTCGATATCCCCTAATGGCTATTTTTTCATTTAATTCAATAATATTAATTAGTTTGAATGTAAACATGCGTTTCATTAGTTGCTTTTTTGAGTGACATAAATTAAATACTATTTATTGTACAGAATAGATAAATATCCCCGAGGAGGGCTATTAAAAACAATCGATAAAAAGCCTGTTTTTTAAGCTATTGAATTGTATTCACAGAAAACGTTATTTAGGCTAATTTTCACGCACTTTGGGACACGACACATGAACTCTATTTTTACTGAAGAAAATTTATTGACCTATACCACCGCGGCTAAATTTGCCAGTTTCAGTAAAGCAGCCGAAGAACTTGGGATTACCACCTCCGCGGTGAGCTACACCATAAAACGTATCGAAACTTATTTAGATGTCGCACTGTTTATTCGCGATACCCGTAATATTGAACTGACCGAAGCGGGATACTATTTTTATCGCAAAGCTACAGACCTTCTGAATAATTTTCATCTCATCAAAAAAAGTATCGACTCCATTGAACAAGGGATTGAAGCCCGTGTTCGCATCTGTATCAATCAGTTGATCTACACCCCTTACCATACGGCGAAGTTGCTACAAATCTTGAAAAAGCAATTTGGTACTTGCCAGATCACTGTGACCACAGAAGTGTATAACGGTGTTTGGGATGCCATTATCAATAACCATGCGGATATTGCGATTGGGGCGCCGGGTACACTCATGGATGGCGGCGGGATTGATTACACAGAAATTGGTGCCATACACTGGCAGTTTGCCATAGCGTCTAGCCACCCTTTAGCCTTAATGCCTGAGCCAATTGCCGAAAGCCAGCTTCGCCTCTACCCAAATATCATGGTGGAAGATACGGCGCATACCATCAATAAACGTGTTGGATGGCTACTGCACGGGCAAGAGGCGATTCAAGTGCCTGATTTCAACACCAAATGTCAGTGCCAAATTTTAGGTGAAGGGATCGGATTCCTACCCGACTATATGGTTAAAGAACATGTAAAAACCGGTGTGTTAGTCACGAAGCAAATACAAAACCCAAGGCAGGATTCTCACATGTTATTAGCCACTCAACACTCTGCGACAGGGCTAGTCACCCAATGGATCAGAAAAGAGTTTATGGCAAATGGGATCTTAACGGAACTTTACAGTGATTTGCTCAAGCCCATTGCCAATTAACGCGGTTCTAATTGATGAGCTAACTGCTCCGCCAATACCGAAACCATCTCCGATGATTCTTTGTGAAAATGCATCGCCAGTTCCATCTCTTGGGCAGGAGGGAAACCCTCTTCTACTGTCAAGATTCGATGCTGGGATAATTTCGCACGTACGGGTAACAGGCTAACGCCTAATCCGTCGGTAATCGCACTTTGGATACCCGCTAGGCTAGTGCAAGTGTATGTAATGTGCCAAGGGCGTTGTTCATTATCTAGTAACCTAAACATATCATTCCGATACAGCCCATTCTCTGGAAAAACAATCAGAGGAACAGAATCTGTGGGAAGAACATGTTGCTGGCGACTCGCTAGCCAGCAAAGAGGCTCTGACCAATGATAATCACTATGAAACTCCCCTTTTCGTTGTTTCACAATGATCAAATCCAACTCACCATGTTGATAGCGTTGCTGTAGTTGGCGACTCAACCCGCTAGTCACCTCTAATCGGACATTCGGATGCGCTTGCATAAATGCCGCCAACGTCGGTGTCACTAATCCCGACGTCAAATCTTCAGGAAACCCTAATCGCAGAGTTTGAATAATCGCATTGCCTGTTATTTTCATAAAAAACGTATCGTTAAGTGCCAGAATATTTTTCGCGTATCCAAGCAACACTTCCCCTGTTTCTGTCAGGGTTAACATCCGATGCCCCCTTACAAACAACGGCTGTCCAATAAGACTTTCTAATCGCTGAACTTGCTGACTTAACGTCGATTGCGTTGAATTTAATTGTTGTGAAGCCACCGTAAAATTTCCCGTTTCTGCGACGGTAACGAATGTTTTCAATAATACAAAATTAAGCAACGAATTCATTTTTTTAATACCTGAGATTTAATTATTTAATTTTTAAATATCACAGTTTTTGATTAGATTGAAGGGAACAACGCATTTGATGGACATTACTGAAATGACACCATGTCAACTCATCAGTAATCTTATTAGAATACTCGATAAATCAGGAGCACAAACCATGCTCGATAAACAATTTTTACAACATGCAATCACCCTCGCCGCTGACAATGTTGCCGCAGGTGGGCGTCCATTTGGTGCAGTGGTCGTCAAAAATGAGCAAATTATTGCCACTGGCGTGAATCAAATGTTGGAGCGACACGACCCTACCGCACACGCTGAATTACTCGCATTACGCCAAGCAGGAGAGGTGCTAAATAGCGTCAGACTCGATGATTGCACCGTTTATGCTAGCGGTCAGCCTTGCCCTATGTGCCTTGCTGCGATCCGCATGTCTGGCATTAAACGTGTTGTTTATGCCTATTCGAACCAAGATGCTGAACCTTTTGGATTATCAACAGAGGCGATAGCTGAGGCATTAAGAGTCTCTCCTGACCAACAAAGTGGTTTGCAATTTATCCAATTAAAACCGAAGGATGAGACGCAATCCATGCTGTATCAAACTTGGTGGCAACAGCATCACGCGTAAACATGAAAAAACCACTTTCTGCCTCTTTTGGCTTGATTCTGACGATTGCCCTTGTCGGTATTAATTTACGCCCCTTTATGACAGGACCTGGGCCAGTCATCGAAAATATCATTCAAACCACCGGAATGAGCTACCAGAGCGTTTCACTGTTAACGCTGATCCCCATGTTACTCATGGGTTTTGGAGCTTTGGTCGTCCCCGCATTAAATCAAAAATTAGGTGATAAGTGGGGTATCAGCCTCGCGATGCTACTGCTGCTGATAGGCTCTTTCTGCCGATTATTTGTTTCTGATGCGAACGCACTGTTAATGACCGCATTTTTGTGTGGAATGGGAGCGGCTTATATTCAAGCGGTTTTCCCCGGTTTGATAAAATTTTCGTTTCCACAAAAAATGGCCGCCATGACGGGATTATATTCAGCTACCTTAATGGTCGGTGGCGCGCTGGGAGCGCAATTAACACCGCTAATTACCCACCTTTCAGGGAATTGGCAAAGTGGGCTAGCATGGCTTGCATTTCCAGCACTGATCGCCCTGATTGCCGTCTTCATGAATATTCGCTCTTCGAACACGAAAAATACGCCAGCTCAGCTGAGTGTATTAACTTATCTTAAGCTGCCCAGAGCATGGCTATTAATGGCGGGATTTGGTTTAGTGAATGCGGGTTATGCAACTGCCGTGACATGGCTGGCACCTTTCTTTCAACAACAAGGATTTAGTGCTACAGAAAGCGGTTCTCTGGTGGCGATTTTAACCGTTTTTCAAGCTGCTGCGGCACTGATGATCCCGGTATTAGCATCCCATAATATTGACCGTCGCTTTTGGCTCACTGTCACGCTGGTGAGCCAAGCATTGGGATTTGCCGGGTTAATCCTGTTTCCTAATACACTACCGTTGCTGTGGGTAGGTCTGCTGGGCTGCGGACTGGGTGGCTGCTTCGCCTTAACCATTATTACCTCTTTAGATCATATCCCTCATCCTGCTAGCGCGGGGATCCTGACTGCCTTAATGCAAGCAGGCGGTTTTATCATCGCCGCTTTTGGACCTTTGGTTGCGGCAGCATTACAGCAATTTAGTCACAGTTTTACCCCTGTTTGGTTGCTGCATTGTGTCCTAGTTATGATGACATTACTGCTATTTTTGCGTTTAAATCCTAAAAAGTATCACCAGATTTTTAGCGTGAAATAAGCTTAGTTACCAAGGAGATGGCCTCATTGCCATCTCCTTCACGCTACGCAGTGGTTTTTTCTTGCGCCAATGCAGATTTTGGTAACCCAAAAATTTTGTCAAATGCCCAGTTAAAGAAAAAAGTATAAATCGGGATAAAGATAATCAGGGCAAAATCTAAAATAAGTGCCTGCCAGAGCGATATTGATAACCACCATGCAATCAATGGGATCAAAAATACCACCAGCGTTAGCTGGAATAACACCGCATGAGCAAAACGACGTCTAAACGTTCTAATTCTTGATTTCTGCTTTGATTCCCAATATTCAAATACCACATTGAAAATAAAATTCCATGTCACCGCAATCGTGGTGATCACCAGTGCTAAAGGTCCTGTGGTTCCCGCGGAATTCCCCGAAAGAAAAGCCAGTGCCAACGATGAAATCATCCAGCCAATAACTTCGTAGCTCGTAATAAAAACCACTTTACGTTTAATACCTTGCATTTTTTATCTCATATTCTGTTTGCCGAAGGCTGGTAAATTAAATCAATATTAATGATAATAAAAGTCAGCTACTATCAACAAAACTGAAAGGTCTAAGATGCCATTTAATAGTGAAAACCTGATGATTTTCTTAACTGTGCTCGATAAAGGCTCTTTTTCCGCAGCGGCAAGAGCACTTCATCGAGTCCCTTCCGCGATTAGCATGGCAATTGCCAACCTTGAAGCAGAGCTTGGTTTTTCGCTGTTTGAGCGCCATACGCGAGAACCCAAACCTACGGAACAAGCGCTTTCCCTCGCCCCCTATGCACGAAATATTGTGGATAACTTACGTCAGTTGAATGTTTTCTCACGAGAACTCACTCAGGGGGTGGAGAGTACACTCACAATCGGGGTCGCTGAAGGGGTTAATCCCAATGTGTTAGTTGATACATTGCACGCCCTGAGCCAACGTTATCCGTTGATGCATGTGGAGCTGATCACCGCTCCTCAAGATGATATTTTGCCACTATTGCACAGTGAGCGCGTTCAATTGGCTATCGCTTTTGGTGGGTTATATGTCAATGCTCAGGAACAGTTCGAATGTATTGGTTATGAATCATTAACAGCGACCATCAGCGCCGATTATCCCTCTAATAAACCGAATAATGCGCTGTATATCGAAGATCTTGTTCAAACACGCCAGATTATTGTCGCTAGCCCTCACCACCCTATCAGTGATTTCCGCTCTATTGTTTCTAGCCATTATTGGCGTACGGATAGCTTCACGATGGCGTTAGAATTAGTTAAAAAAGGGATGGGTTGGGGAAATTTACCGGCTTCATTAATCAAAACTGATTTAGAGGCAGGTTTACTCAAGCGTTTAGAATTTAAAAACACCCCGAATGGCTTAGTACTTCCTGTCCATGTGGTCTGTTTAAAAGGTCAAGTACTCAAACGCGGCGCCCAAGAGTGTATCGAGCTTTTAAAAACAAATATGTACTAACAAATCTCAGTAATTTCAGGATCGGCTCAATCCCCCTCCAAAAGTTAGGTAAATCCCCATTTACATCATAAAGGTAGCCCGTATCCGCGATACGGCTCTTTTGTTGGTAAACAGTGTTTGTTGATCAATTGTGAAAATCACTTGATATTGCCAATGCTTTTAAAGATAATAATTATCAATATCATTCTTATTGACAACAAAATTTCTGTGGTGAACAACATGACCAAGCCACTTTCTGACATTATTGAAGAAACCACAAAATCAACCTCACTGACTGATTTTGCTGCTAAAAATGGGCTTATTGAAAGCCAAAAATTATTAGGTGCATCAGGCAAAATTGCCATTGAACACCGCGGTGAAATTTATCAATTGCGCCAAACTCGCACAGGTAAATTAATTCTGACCAAATAGTTTTTAGTCTTCACAACGCAGTTTGCTTTAAAAGTACTGTTTGTTTCAAAAATACAATTAGCTTTAAAAACACAATATATCTCGCAAGCCACCTAAGTCGTCATACTAGGCAGCCAGCTTAACTCTATACATCAGGACACAGTTTCTTATGGTGTTTATTACGGGCTTTGCTGCTGTAAATCTGGATAACCTCAAGGCGAACTTTCGAACCCTATCATCACTTGTTGGGTTCAAATACCCCTTTTCCCCTATTCCGTTGAAAGCGTCTTTGTCTCAACACCCTATAAACACGCCATAACGCTCTGATGATAAGTCAGTTTTTAACGGTGCATCGCACTCATCAAAGAGTTAACAATTTTTAGGGAGTATCACCTGTATGTCTCAAGTATTACGCTTATCTGTGCTGGCGAGTGCCTTGCTGCCTCTAATGGCAACCGCACAGACTGAAAAATCTCCAACTAACAATAACCATTTAACTAACAGTCACCACGATGTGATGACGGTGTATGCCACGGGTAATGAGCGAGATAGCTTTAATACGCCGATGATGGTTACCGTCATTAAAAATGATTCACCAGAAACCAAAACAGCCAATAATGCTAACGATATTTTGCGGAAAGTGCCGGGCATTGCACTGACAGGAACTAGCCGTACTAACGGTCAAGATATCAGCATGCGCGGATTTGACCGTCGTGGAATTTTGACGTTAGTCGATGGCGTTCGCCAAGGTACGGATACTGGGCACATTAACGGAACATTTCTTGATCCCGCGCTTATCAAACAAGTGGAAATCATTCGCGGTCCATCAGCGCTTTTATATGGCAGCGGCGCGATGGGTGGCGTGATTGCTTGGGAAACCGTGAATGCGAAAGATTTACTGCGTGAAGGTCAAAGCCAAGGTTTCCGCGTTTTCACTCAAGGCGCTACCGGGGATCACAGCTTTGGCTTTGGCGGCTCCGCTTTTGGTAAAACCGATGACTTTGACGGGCTATTCAGCTTTGTGACGAAAGAAAGCGGTGATGTTCGTCTTGGCGGCGGCGAGAAAATGGATAACAAAGAAACCATTGCCAATATGCTCGGTAAAGGCACATGGCAACTGGATGATGCGCAAACCCTGTCGGGACAAATTCGTTATTACAATAATGATGCTTATGAGCCAAAAGACCCGCAACAGCTCGCCACCAGCAACGATAATAAGAAGGTTAACCGCACAACGCGTCAGCGTGACTTGCAAGCAACCTATCAGTTAAATCCAGACGATAATTCATGGCTCAATTTAAAAGCGACTCCGTATTACTCTGATGTGAATATCACCTCCAAAGGGAAAGAGTCTAACTACGAAGGGCGCAGCCAAAAAACGTATGGTATCAAATTGGATAACCGCTCCGATATCTATGAGTTACCACTCGCTGCACACAACTTTACCTACGGTACTGAAGCGTATCGTCAAAAACAGACCCCTTACGCTGGAACCACTCAGTTCCCTGATGCAGAGATCACCTTTGCGGCTGGCTTTATTCAGGATGAGATTACCTTAAAAGATTTGCCTGTTTCCTTCATTTTGGGAACTCGCTATGACAACTACAAGTCCACCGCCAAGGGCAATAAAGATGTCAAAGAAGATCAATGGTCATCAAAAGCGGCAGTGAGCATCACCCCAACCGATTGGTCAATGCTGTTTGCGTCATACTCTGAAGCTTTCCGTGCTCCAACAATGATGGAAATGTACAACGATTCCCTGCATTTCCAACAAGGCCCAATGACTAACTACTGGCGCCCTAATCCAGACTTAAAACCTGAGTCCACGCGTACTGCAGAATATGGTTTTGGTTTACGTTTTGATGACTTACTTATGGCTCGCGATAACCTGCGCTTCAAAGCCAGCTATTTCGATACAAAAGCCAAAGATTATATTGATACTCATGTCAATTTTGACCGCTTTAACCTGAAAAATAACTACACCACATCCATCAATACCAAGCGTGCCAAAATTTGGGGAACGGATGTGTCATTGGATTACACCACCGACTACTTTGCGTGGGGTCTAGCTTATAACCACACCGTCGGCGTCAATGAATATACAGGCAAAGCCATTGAATCCATTAAACCGGATTCACTCACCAGTAACCTCTCCATTCCAGTTGCAGACAGCGGTTTCTCTGTGGGCTGGTTAGGTGAGTTCACTACTCATACCGATTTCGATAAAACATCCAAATTGAAGCAACAACCGGGCTACGCCGTTCATGATTTCTATCTAAATTATCAAGGAGATGGAAGTCTTAAAGGGTTAGATACCAGTGTTGTTTTAGGAAATGCTTTTGACAAAGAGTATTACTCCTCTCAGGGGATTCCCCAAGATGGTCGTAATGCTAAGCTGCTCGTCAGCTTCCAATGGTAATTCACACTATATTGGTAATTCACACTACATAAAGGAGAAACCTGTGAATTCAGCACTTTTCGAACGTTATCAACAAGCCAAAGCAGATAATAAAGCTAGGTATGCGAGAGACCTCGCTGCTTATCTGAATGTTTCTGAAGGGGAATTACTGCATAGCCGCGTTGGGCGCGATAAGGCTAAACGCCTGAGCATTGATGCGCCAACGTTATTAACTGCTTTGGAGGCTGTCGGTCCAGTCAAGGCTATTACCCGTAATGAGTATGTGGTCCATGAGCAAGTCGGGCGCTATGAGAATGCTAAATTTAGCCCTCACGGCGGTTTAATTCTTAATCCACGCGCACTGGATTTGCGTATGTTTTTCTCTCATTGGGACAGCATTTTTACGCTCTCTGAAGAGGCTAAACGAGGTGAACGTCATAGTATCCAATTCTTTGATAAACATGGCGATGCACTGCACAAAGTGTATACCACCGATGAAACCGATATGGATGCATGGAATGCGCTTATCGAAAAATACGTAACCACCGAAAACCCACTATTATCCGTTGAAAAAGTGCAGCCACACCACGCTCAGCCAATTAGCGATGAGCTAAAACAACAGCTTGACCAAGAGTGGCGCAATATGACGGATGTTCACCAATTTTTCATCTTATTGAAGAAAAATAACTTAAGCCGTCAACAAGTGTTCCGCGCTGTCAGTGATGATTTAGCTTGGCAGGTGCCAAATGATTCATTCAATCAGCTGGTTAATACAGCTTTCGCTGATCAAAACGAAATTATGATTTTCGTAGGTAACCGTGGATGTGTACAAATTTTCACAGGCAAAATCAAACGCTTGATGCCACACCAAACTGAAGGTTCTGACATCAAATGGCTGAATATTTTCAACCCTGATTTCACGCTGCATATGATTGAAAATGGTGTTGCAGAGTGTTGGGTCACTCGTAAACCAACGGAAGATGGTTTTGTGACAAGCCTGGAAGTGTTTGATGACCAAGGCAATCAAATCGCACAAATGTACGGACAACGCACTGAAGGGACGCCAGAGCAAGAACACTGGCGCCAGCAAGTCATGTCCCTGCCAAGAATCTAACACAGGTATTTGACGATGAAACAATGGCTTCTAATGGTAATCACACTGGCAACCTCATTGGTTGCCCATGGCGCTGACCGTTTAGTGACACTCGGTGGCGATGTAACTGAAATTGTCTATGCGCTCGGCGCACAAGATAGTCTGGTTGGGCGCGACAGTAGCAGTTTACATCCCGAGCAAGCAACTAAGTTACCCGATGTCGGCTATATGCGAACACTGAACCCAGAAGGCGTGCTCTCTTTGCGTCCAACGTTGGTGCTCGCCAGTGAGCTTTCCCAACCTTCAATTTCATTAACCCAAATTGAAAAAAGCGGCGTTAAAGTGATTAAAGTGACAGGAAAACCGAAATTAGAAGCCATTCCTGAAAAAATCACCACCATCGCCAATGCGGTGGGATTACCCGAGAACGGAAAAAAGTTAGTCGAACAATTTAATGCCGAGCTACTCGCCATCCCCACTAGCCCTCTGAATAAAAAAGTGGTTTTCTTAATGAGCCATGGTGGAATACAACCGATGGCAGCTGGGCAAAAAACGGCAGCCGATAGCATGATCAAGGCCGTTGGTGCACAAAATGCCATGCAAAACTTCTCTAGCTATCGTCCGCTATCTCAAGAAGGTCTTATTTACAGCCAGCCAGACCTCGTCGTGATCTCTGAGCAAGGTGTAAAATCCTTAGGTGGCGTTGACAAAGTTTGGGAATTACCGGGGTTAGCACTCACTCCTGCAGGAAAAAATCGTGCTCTTTTAGTCGTGGATGATACTGGTATGTTGAGCTTCAGCTTAAGCACCCCCAAAGTCATGCAGCAGTTAAGAGAGGCGTTAGAAAAAAGCGAATGAGCCGTTTTAAGCACCCTTTATTTAAAATTTTGATGTTATTGGTGTTACTGGGGGCAGTCACTTTGGCTGCCTCTACCGCTGGTGCAATTAACTTACCGTTAAAAGTGCTTTGGTTTGCACCATCCACCGATCCTGACTGGCAAATTTGGCTCACCATTCGTCTACCAAGAGTGTTACTCGCCATTTTAGTGGGATTGGCTTTAGCGGTTTCCGGTGGGATGATGCAAGGGTTATTTCGCAACCCTCTCGCTGACCCCAGTTTATTAGGGGTAAGCAGTGGTGCCGCATTGTGTGTGGCAGCATTCATCATTTTACCGTTCTCCTTACCCACATTAATGCTCAATTACGGCCATCTTGGCGCAGCATTCGTTGGCAGCTTAGCGGTTTCACTGATCATTTTTAGCCTCAATCGTATGTCTAATGGCAATTTGGCACGGCTGCTATTAGCAGGAATTGCCATCAATGCCCTATGTATGTCACTAATTGGGGTACTGAGCTATATGAGTAATGACCAACAGTTACGCACATTTAGCTTGTGGATGATGGGGTCATTAGGCAATGTGAATTGGACATCGCTAGCGATTGCCGCCAGTGTGATTATCCCCACTTGCTTACTCTGCTTTTGGCAAGGCAATACATTGAATATTCTGCAATTAGGGGATGAAGATGCACACTATTTAGGGATAAATGTTGAACGCAGTAAGTTTGTTTTATTATTCCTAAGCGCCCTATTAATTGGCTGCGCCGTTGCTATGAGTGGTGTGATTGGCTTTATCGGGCTCGTTGTTCCTCACTTAATACGTATGACATTGGGACCCGATCATCGTTGGCTTATTCCTGGTTCTGCCATTGTGGGTGCTTGCTTACTCTTAGTTGCCGATACCCTTGCTCGCACTTTAGCCGTTCCCGCAGAAATCCCCGTGGGCTTATTAACGGGTTTGATTGGCGGACCTTACTTTTTATGGCTAATACTGCGCCAACCTGCCGGAAGGATCTAACCGATGCCCAATTTACTCGATGCTAAAAACCTCAGTTATCGTATTAATAATCGAACATTAATCGATGATATCAGTTTGTCTATACAGCAAAATCAAATGGTGGTGATTATTGGTCCTAATGGTGCGGGAAAATCCAGTTTATTGAAATTGCTCACAGGCTACACCTCCCCCTCTCAAGGTGAGTGCCAGCTAGAAGGTCGCCCATTACCTGAATGGGAACCTCAAAGCCTCGCTAAAAAACGTGCCGTGATGAAACAGCATAGCCATTTACAGTTTGCGTTCAGTGTTGAGGATGTTGTGGCGATGGGAAGAACTCCTTATGGTTCTGAACATAAGCAACGCGCCATTGATATTGCTATGGAGCAAACCCACTGCACCCCACTACGCCATCACGATTATCGCCAATTATCCGGTGGTGAACAGCAGCGTGTTCAGCTTGCGCGAGTGTTAGCTCAATTATGGCAACCGGAACCAACACCAGCCTGTTTATTCCTTGATGAGCCTACTTCTGCCCTTGATTTATACCATCAACAGCACAGTTTGCGGCTATTGCATCAGCTTACCCGTGAAAGGCCGCTAGGCGTTTGTTGTGTGTTGCATGATTTGAACCTCACCGCACTCTATGCCGATAAAGTGTATCTTATTCATCAAGGGAAATTAGTTGTGGCTGGAACACCACAAGAAGTGTTAACTACCGAGAATTTAACCCAGTGGTATCAAGCGGATTTAGGGGTACAGCCGCATCCAGAAACGGCAACCCCTCATGTGTATCTGCGCCATTAATAAACAGCCGCGGCTTTCATCATGCTCTATCACATAATGAAGACCGCGACTTAACATCATAATAAATTGAAGTATTTATTTGGCTTCGGTGGTGGCGGTAACTGCTTAGCATCAATCATATCAAGAGCATTGCGTTCAAGCCCGTTACATAACGCATTCAGTGGCAAGCTGTTGTCCAGCACATCGAATGGGTCTTCCAATTGTTCCGCTAATGCATCCCACGCCAAGAACGTATAGGAAACAAATACTGAAACCAAAGGCGTCATGTAATGTAAATCCCCCACCAACGCAAACGGTAATAATGTACAAAATAAATAGACCGTACGTTGCAGGATCAATGTATAAGCGAAGGGGATCGGCGTATTCGAAATACGTTCACAGCCGCCTAAAACTTCAGATAACCCGTTCACATCTTTATTGATAGACTGAAACAGCACATCGCTGATCAGATTGTTATCTCGCAATGCCCCGACACTCAAACCAATATGCATAAGAATTCGGCTGGTGGGAAAAGGGCTTCTAATAACATCTAAAAAAACATCTCGCGGCAATAAACGATACAAATCTATATTTGGGTTAGTACGTCTAAGTTCGTGATTTAAGCTCCAACTAAACGCAATCAACAAATTAGCAAATGTGCGATGCGCTTCAGGATCATTCGGCAATAATCCTTTTATGTTTCTTAAAATATTACGTTGGTTGGTTAATATTGCGCCCCAAAGCGTTCTTGCTTCAACTAAGCGGCTGTAGCAGGCGTTATTACGGAACCCCAAAAAGATAGCTATTGCTATCCCTAATAAGCTAAATGGGGCTATTGTCAGATGGATCCCTAATTGTTCGTACCATTGATAGATTAAAATAGCGACAATGGACATCATAATATTAAGCGATAATCTAAAGGTGATTTTAGACAGCACGGAACCGTGCCAGTCGAACAACCTAAAGAACCAGTGTTGATGCGGGCGAATGACCATAAATTAATAATAATTGAAAGGATAGTTATGTGTGATGATTATCACATAAATTATTTTGGCAATCCATATTTTGATGATCTCATCAATTTACTCATCTTAAGCTAAATAGTTTAGTAATAAACTATTTAATTGTTTATCTATTCTATCATCTATTTATTATTTTTCATTTTTTAAGATTTCAGGTATTGACTCAGATTAATTTATAATTAATTTAACCTAGGCAATCTAGCATTTGAAATGCTTATTTAATTTAAAATTAATAACCAAGTAAATTAAACAATTTATATACAGCACGCAAATATAATCAATTGATTAATTTTTGGTTATATTTTGATTAAATATCAAATAGCTAGCATTGTATTAAGTTAAATTCTTAAGGAACTCTTAATATTAGCGGCAATATTACCGTTATCATTTAATCATCATTTAAAAAATGATTAATATAATTCCAATTATAAAAAAATTAATAAAATTTTAATTTATTAAGAATGGTTGTTTGTTTATGAAAAAAAACAGAATATTTTCTAAAAAAATTCCGTGCGCTAATCATGAGTGACAAAAGTTATCTCACGAATAAATTTATTAAAAAATTAGGGTATTACCCTAACTTTAATGCGCCGAAAAGCTTTAATGAAAAAGTGAATTTCCGTATGATCCATGACCGAAATCCACTGCATAGTCA